>JBJOOK010000001.1:0-24415 GCA_046051325.1 Actinomycetota bacterium
AACTACTCGGTCAGCAATTGCTAATACTTCACGAAGTTTATGAGTAATGAAAATTACTCCCACTCCTTTTTCAGCAAAACCTTGCATAACTTTTAGTAATTCATCTGTTTCTTGAGGTGTTAAAACAGCTGTTGGTTCATCCATGATCAAAATATCAGCTTTGCGATAAAGCATCTTTAGAATTTCAACTCTTTGTTGCATTCCAACTGGTAAATCTTCAATTCTTGCTTTCGCATCAACTTCTAATCCGTATTTAATAGATAACTCTGTGACTTCTTTTTCAGCAGCATCCAAATCAAATTTGATTCCTTTTACTTTTTCAGCACCTAACACAATATTTTCTGCCACAGTCATAACTGGAACTAATTGAAAATGTTGGTGAACCATACCAATACCCATAGCGATTGCTTCTGCTGGAGAATGAAATTCAACTTTTTTACCCTTTATGAATAACTCTCCGCCATCTGAACCATAAAGACCATAAATCATTTTTACTAGTGTTGATTTACCCGCACCATTTTCACCTAGCAGTGCAAGGATTTCGCCTTTTTCAAGCGTTAATGAAACATTGTCATTAGCTAAAACCCCTGGAAATTTCTTAGATAAATTCTTTGCTTCAATTAAATATTCAGTCACGACTTAGCCTTCCTTTGTATAAGGCTGGCCCGCCGCCGCAGGAGGTCTTACTCTTCCCACTGCAACTGATAACACAATTAATGTCATAACGAAAGGTAATAAGTTAACAAATTGTTGAGGAATATTTATAACTTCATCTGCTTGTAATTGACTGGCAAGGGCAGTTGATAATCCAAAGAAAAGTGCTGCAGCAAGAGCGCCCATTGGATTCCAGGCACCAAAGATCATGATTGCTAAAGCTAAAAATCCTCGTCCCGCAGTTAATCCTCGAGCAAAAGTTCCCGCAGCTTCTAGCGCTAAGAATGCTCCAGCACAACCTGCTAAAGCTCCAGCAAGAGTCACATTCATCATTCGAACTCTGGTGACATTTATACCGGCGGCATCTGCTGCACTTGGATATTCACCAACTGATCTACTTCTTAAACCCCAACGTGTTTTAAATATTGCAAAATTAACGGCCAATACTATGAACAGTGTTGCAAGGGCAAATATTCCATTTCTAAAAAATACGGGACCAATTAAAGGAATATCACTCAAGATTGGGATTGAAACAACGGGAACTAATTGGGGAAGAGTTTTGCCAGGAGCATAGAAAAACGATGTCAATCCCGCAGCAACAATGTTTATAACTACACCAGCAATAATCTGATCCATTTCCCATTTAACTGCTGCCACAGCTAAGAATCCACCCATTATTAAGCCTGCAGCAATACCGATCAACATTCCTAAATAGATATTTCCAGTGAGCACAGAACCAAAAAAACTTGCAAATGCCGACATAAGCATTTGTCCTTCAATACCGATATTTACTACACCAGTTCGCTCTCCAATAATTCCAACCATCGCTGCTAGAACTAGAGGAACCGCATATCCCCAACCAAAAACTAAAACAGAAGTTGTTTTTATCTCGTCAAGGAAATAGAAAACATAAGCAATTACCGTCACTAAGCCAAGAGTTATTACTGGCTTTCTATTGTCTTTAATAAAATCCAACATTAGTTACCCCAACCACTTGTGACATTTGCTGATTTTTGAGCTTTTCCTCTAAATAAGTACTTGGCCAGAATTGGTGCTGACACAAGCAGCAAAGTAATAGCAAGTAAAACATCAACGATTTCAGGTTCAATTCCAGTTTCAAACTGTAAGGAAGCTCCACCAGCTCGAAGTGTTCCAACTAAAATTGCTGCAGGAATTGTCGCTAGAGGATTTGCTCTTGCCAACAGTGCAATAGTGATTCCATCGAAACCTAATCCTCCATTAAATGCTGGTTCAAAACGATAAGTAATTCCTAATGTTTCAATTGCCCCGCCAAGTCCTGCCAAGCCACCACTGAGCAACATTCCAGTAACAACCATGAGTTTCATGTTTATGCCTGCATAAGTTGCTGCAAACTTATTTTTTCCAACAGTGTTAAATCTAAAACCTGCGGTGGTTTTATTAAGCATCCAAGAAACTAGTAGGCAAATAATGAGTGCCAAGATGAAACCGAATGGAATCACTCCAATATTTGGTAATACTGCAGTTTCGGCAATTTTTTTAGTTCTCTGTAATGATTGATCGGGTTCTTGGAAGGGATTACTTACTAAGTAATCAAGAATTCCAATCGCAATACTATTCAACATAATTGTTGAAATTACTTCGTGCACACCTCTATAAGCTTTTAATACACCAGCTATTCCTGCCCAAAGGGCTCCAACAATTACTCCACAAAATAATGAAACTATAACGTGCAAAATTGGAGGTAAATTTGTTATATAAATGCCCGCTAAAGCCGAAGCCAATGCTGCAGAAATTAATTGGCCTTGTGCCCCAATATTAAAAAGTCCAACTCTTAAACCAACTGTAACTGCTAGTCCAGCTAAAACTAAAGGAGTTGTCTTTTGAAAAGTTCTAAGAAGACCATCGGAATCAAACCAAGCTTCTGAAAAAATAGCTCTGTAGGCAACAAGTGGATTAACACCTTGCAGGAAAATTAAAATGCCACCCAAAACAAAAGCTACAAAAATTGCAACAATTGGAACAACAATTGATTGGTTACGAACCAAAAAACCAATTTTGTTAGGTGTTTTTGTTTCAGTCAAAGTCAATTGATTTTCCTCATCCCTTAATTATGAAAGTGGGACGCAATCAAGATTGCGTCCCACCAACATTCTGTCGCTAATTTACTGATTTGACTAGAGTGTTACACCAGTCTTGATTGAGCCGTCTTTTAGTCCAGCTACAACGCCAGCAACTTTGTCTTGAACGTCCATAGGAACGACAGAGGCAAAGTCATGGTAATCAGCAATACCAGCTGATCCAACAAAGTTTCCGCCAGCAATTGAACCATCAAATGCTTTCTTCACTAAGTCGGTTGTTCCTTCAGTCAGACCTTTAACTGCTGAAGTAATCAAACATGGTTGTGCTTCTGGAACAGTGAACCATTGATCAGTGTCAACACCGATACAAAATATTGCAGTTCCTGCACCTTCTGCTTTTGCAATTTCAATCAATGCACCGTTACCAGTTCCGCCACCTGCACCGAAAATGATGTCTGCACCTTGAGCTAATTGCTTCTTAGCTTCGGCTGCGCCCCATACAGGATCGCCGAAACCGTTATCGGCTGGTGGATGATAAACAGTTGTTACAGCAACACTTGCATTCGCTGCTTTGGCACCTGCTTCGAATCCTTTAGCAAATAGTTGTACAGGTGCAATTTCTAGACCAAGAACTGAACCAATTTTATTGGTCTTTGTCATTAATCCAGCCAAATAACCTGCGCCATAACCAGCTTGATCTTCAGGGAAAATCAAACCTGTTACGTTTGCAACTTCTTCGCCTTGGAATTGATCCACACCGATGAACTTGGTGTTTGGATTAGCTTTTGCTGCAGTAACGGTTGCTTCTGCCATCAAGAAACCAACTGTGACGATTACGTCATAGCCCTTGTCGGTGAATTGTCCCATGTTTGCTGCATAGTCTTTTGTGTCTGTGGTTTCGATGTACTTGTAGAAACCACCAACTTCTGCTGCTGCTGCCATAGCACCTTCATGTGCGGATTGGTTGAATGACTTGTCATCAACCTTGCCGATATCGGTTACTAAACCAACGCAGAAGTTTTCAGCTGCTGCACAGTTTGAATCATCTAATGCAGCGGCTGTTTCTTCTGCTGCTGTATCAGTTGTTCCACTGCTGCAAGCTGCTAGTACTAAAGCAAGAATTGAAATTCCTGCTAATGTGCGCATGCGCTTCATTAACTAGTGCTCCCTTTTTTTTGTTCGCCCCATTTTTGGGAACGTTTGAGTACCAGTAGTTTTCACTGCTGATATTTAAGACACTACGGCAAAGACGAAGAGTTTTCCCTGTATATATAGGTGAATTCCATTACGTGATGAAAGCGTTATGTGACTTCTGTTACTAGTGTGAACTAGTGTTTTAAGAGATACGTTCGAGAATGATTTTTCGCTTTTCTTTTGGTTCTGCACCAATAGTAAAAGCATTTTTTAGAGCTTCCTTAGCAAAAGGCAATCTTGAGGCTTCATCTATGTGAAGTTCCAAAACTGGTTGATCTTTTTCCACATAATCACCCTCTTTAGCTAAACAAATAATTCCCGCAGTTTTTGAAACAGCGTCCTCTTTCTTTGCTCTTCCTGCACCTAATCTCCAAGCAGATAATCCAATTGCATAAGCATCTAAATCTGTGATGTAACCAGATTTAGTAGCTACAACATTTTCTTTTTGTTTTGCTACAGGAATTTCAATATCAGGATTTCCACCTTGGGCAACAATCATTTTCCTCCATACTTGCAAAGCTGTGCCATCTTTTAATCCTGTTGCTGGATCTTTATTAATTCCTGCTAACTGCAACATTTCTTTGGCTAAGGCCAAAGTTATTTCAATAACATCTTGTGGACCTTTGCCATTTAAGACATCAATTGATTCACTTACCTCTAGTGCGTTCCCAACAGCATTACCAAGAGGTGTATCCATTTGAGTAATAAGTGCAACAGTTTTTACGCCTGCTTTGTTACCAATTTCAACCATGGTCTCAGCTAATTGTTTTGCCCGTGAGAAATCTTTCATAAAGGCACCACGTCCTGCTTTAACATCCAAAACTAAAGATTGAGTACCTTCGGCAATTTTCTTACTCATAATGGAGGAAGCAATTAAGGGAATACATTCCACTGTTCCGATTACATCTCTAAAGGAATACATTTTTCTATCTGCTGGTGCCAAACCTGCTCCAGCAGCAGTAATGAAAACGCCTACATCTTTGAGTTGTTGAATCATTTTTTCATTTGAAAGCGTGATATTAAATCCAGAAACAGATTCCATCTTGTCTAAAGTTCCACCAAAAGTTCCAAGTCCTCGACCAGACAATTGTGGAACAGCTGCTCCAAAAGATGCCACTAATGGACACAAAGGAAGAGATATTTTGTCTCCTACTCCACCGGTGGAATGTTTATCTACTGTTGGTTTTCCTACACTTGATAAATCTAAAATTTCACCACTTTTAATCATGGCATCTGTCCATACATTTAGTTCTTCTTTATTTAAACCTTGAAAGAAAACTGCCATAAGAAAAGATCCAGCTTGTTCATCAGGAATTTCATTCTTTGTGAAAGCGTTGATGAACCAACGAATTTGTTCTTCGGTTAAAACGCCACCGTCTCGTTTAGCGTAAATCAAATCTTGAAAGTTCATGCCACACTCCAACCACCATCAACGCTAACAGAAATTCCTGTTATGCCTGATGCCTCATCACTTAAAAGGAACGAAACCGTCTTTGCTACCTCACTGGCAGTTACTGGTCTTTTAATAGGGGATCTTTCATTCCATTTCTTTACACCTTCGGGCCATGATTTATCTAAGCCATCTCGGTTAACTAAACCTGGTGCAACAGCGTTACATCTCACACCCATTGCTGCTAATTCAACAGCCGCTAATTCTGTGTATCTAGTTAACGCCGCTTTACTTGATGCATATAGCGAATGATTTGGAAAAGGATGTTCTGCTTCCACTGAAGTGATATTGACGATGGCTGATCCTGGTTTAAAAATATTCAAACAAGCTTTAACAATGGCTTGGGGGGCCAACACGTTGGTAAACATAATGGAATTCATTACTTTTTCATCCATTGGATCTTCTGGGTCAAGGGTTTGATTGGCTGCATTATTTATTAAGTAATCAATTGTCGAAACTTGCTTTAAGACTTCTGAGATCATTTTCTCTGCAACTTGATCAAGATTGCCAGTTGATAAATCACTTTGCACTAGAAATGCTGTGCCATTTTGTTGCTTAATAAGAGAAACCACTTCTTCAGCGCCCTTTTTGTTATTGTTGTAATGAACCACAACCTGGGCACCATCGTTTGCTAATTGCAAGGCAATTTCTTTTCCTAATCCAGAACTCGCCCCTGTAACTAATGCAACTTTGTTGCTTAATTTATTGGTCATTTGGCACTATGGATTCTTGCTTCACTTATTACTTGATTCATATCAACTTTTGTGGAAATTCGATCAACGATTACCGGGTCTCCTGCAACTAACACGTGGACAACATCGCTTCGACCTGCTGCATAAACCAGTAATCCGTGGGGATCTCCAACTGGGACAAGATGGGGTTGATCAAGATCTAACACAATTAGATCTGCCTCTTTACCAACTTCAACTGTTCCGATTCGATCTTGCATTCCAATTGCAACTGCACCACCATAAGTTGCAGCTCTTACAACTTCAGCAACTGGAATTGCGGCGGCATTTTCAGTTATCAATCGAGCTAAGTTTGCAGCTGATCTCATGACATTCCACATATCTAAATCATTACTTGATGAACAACCATCTGTACCCAATGAAACATTTATTCCTTTTTCTTTTGCTTTCACCCATTCAAAGGCACCACTGGCAAGTTTTAGATTAGATCCTGGGCAATGAGAAAGACTTACATTATTTTCTTTAATTATTTTTCTATCATCATCGGTTAATTTCACAGCATGTGCAAAAACTGCGTTATCTAAAGCTTGGGCATCGTTTAATACTTTGGTAGGAGTTTTACCGTGGCGTTTAATAACATCTTCATTTTCTGCTTGATTCTCAGAAATATGAGTATTAAAGATAGCTCCTATTTCTTTAGCAACTTTTGCAACTTCTGCTAAATGCTCTGGTGAAACTGTGTAAGTTGAATGTGGTTGTGCAACAAGAGGTGCATACGCGCCCCCTATTTCTTTAATAACATCGGGCCAATTTCTTAAGTGTTCAATTCGTTTATCCCATTCAAGTCCATCTGGACCTGCAAAATCAAAAAATACTGGACCAATTAAATGTCTTAAGCCAACTTCCACAGCACCTTTGTGTGCCATGTGCGGATGCAAATACATATCTAATGTGCAAGTTGTTCCGCCAAGTAAAGCTTCTAATGCTCCAAGCTTGGCACCGATATAAGTTCCTTTTTCATCCATAATTCTTGCTTCTTCAGCCCATACTTTTTCTAAGAAACCTTGTAAATCAACGTCTTCGGCAACTCCTCGCAAAAGTGTCATAGGAGTATGGGTGTGAGTATTAATAAGTCCTGGCATCACTAAATGATGTGAACAATCAATTACTTTGCTTGATTGCCACTGGTTTTCTTGATCAATTGGCACTATGCCAAATATTTTCTCATCTTTTATAGCAATACTTACATTTCTTAAAACTGACGCTTTTGCATCAGCTACAACTACATATTGAGCATTATGAAGAATTAAATCAACTTGGGTAGCCATAGTTATTGTGCCAAAATCTTGGTGGCTTCATCAAGAACTTGCACAACTTGAGCAGCAGAGGTTTCTACAACTTTTTGTACATCTTCCATTGTTATTTCTTCGGTGCTTAATCCTGCAGCAGGATTTGCCACTATACAAATTGCGGCATAACGCAAACCTTTTTCAACAGCTAAGACAACTTCAGGAACACCGGTCATTCCCACCATGGTCACACCCATTTGTTTAGCCATTTGAATTTCGGCTTTTGTTTCAAACCTTGGGCCTTCAAATCCACCATAGATTCCACCGTCAGAAACTGAAATGTTTAAATTCTTACAACTTTTGATTAGTACATTTCTTAATTCCTGGTTATAAGGATTAGTCATATCAACATGATTTACTCCTTCATCGCCTTCAAAGAAGGTAGAAATTCTGTTTTTTGTAAAGTCAATAAAGTCATCAACTACTTGCAATCCACCTATGGGAACGTTTTGATCAATACCTCCGCAGACATTTACTGCTAAAACATCTTTAATGCCCAAATCAACTAGAGCTTGAATATTTGCTCGATAGTTAACTTTGTGAGGTGGAACCGAGTGTTTGGTTCCATGTCTTGTTAAAAAATAAGTGGTTCGATCATGCCAAGTGCCTTTGGTAACTTGAGCTTGACCATATTTGGTTTCGATTACTTTAACTTCAGGATTTTTTAAAGCTGCTATTGAATAAAAACCTGTTCCGGCAATAATTCCTAAAGGCTCTTTCATTTACTTTAAATGACTTCCATCAAAAGCATCTGGCAGTAATTCTTTTAACTTCTTTGGACCGTCATTGTGATCAATAATTAATTCCCCACCACCATGTTCTTGTAATAATTGTCGACATCTACCGCAAGGTAACAAAATTCCAGGTTCAGGTCCTACACAAGAAAAAGCAACTAATCTTCCACCACCAGTTAAAGCAAGTTGTGAAACTAATCCACATTCTGCACAAAGGGTTAATCCATAAGATGCGTTTTCAACATTGCATCCAGAAACAATTCGACCATCATCAACAAGAGCTGCTGCTCCTACTGGAAATTTAGAATAATTCGCATAAGCATTCTTTTGGGCTTTTTTTGCCTCAGCGCGAAGCAATTCCCAATCAATATTTTGATTAACCATGATGGAACAAAGACTACGCCAACACCAATCTGGAAAGAAAACTAAAGGTCTAAATTATTGCATTTATGTGCTGAACCAGCGGATTTTTAGATATTTCTTCCTTGGTTCTCACTAAATCTAATGCGGTTCTTCTTCTCCATAGATCTTCCGATTTCTCAACCATTTCATTTTTAATAATGTATAAGCACTCGCCTAAAGTTAAATCTAGTTCCGGAAAAATTCTTTGCAAGTTTTTACTATCTTCTAACATAATCTTTAAAACATCAAAAGCTTCGTTACCATGTCGTCGCCAAATTGCTGGTGCTACAATTTCAATATCGCTGTCAGTAACGCCATTCAATTTTTGGAATTCAGAAATAAAGTCATTGAATCGTACATATGAGTCTTCTCCATACCATTTTTTAACCTTAGGAATTTTAATTCCCAATTTCCTTACAAAATCAACTACTTCTTCTCCCACGTTTACGCAATCTGTTAACTTTCCGCCAAATATGGTGATGATTTTTGAATTCTTGTTTACTTCAATTTCATGTTTACGGGAAAGAGCAGTCCATTCAATTTTTGAAACATCTTTTTTACCTTTGACAACTAATGGGCGCACACCACATCTTTCTGAAATGATGTCTTCAATAGTTAATGGTTTTGTTAGATTTAAACAACGATTTGCTTGATCTAAGACAAATTGTCTATCAGCATCTGTGATTTCACTTATTGGATTTTCAACTCTTGTGTCGGTTGTGCCGATGACACTTCTATCTTGCATCGGGATTACATAAAACAGTCGACCTTTTTCATCAAAAAAAGCCAAAACTCTATTGTTGGTAGTCAACCTTGGAACAACTAAATGGACTCCTTTAGATAAAGCTAATTGATGAATTGTTTGATCATGAAATTTTTGAGTTAGATCTTTTCCCCAGGGACCACCTGCATTTATAACAATGTCTGCAGTTATATCAAATTGATCCTTATTAATTGAATCCTGCAAATGAAGGACCCACTTATTGTTTTCTCTAGTGGCATCTTGCATTGATACGTAATTAGTAACAACTGCACCGTGCTCTCTTGCGTTACTGACGAAATCCCACACAAATCTCGAATCGTTATCGATTAATAGTGCATCGTCATATCTAACTGAACCTTTTAGACCACTTGGGTTTATCAGTGTTTCAATTTCTATGGTTTCTTCAGATGAATAAACCTTTGGAGGTTTGGTTTTAAATCTTCCTAAAATCCAGTAAAGAATTGTTCCTAGCCAACCTAAGATTTTACCGAAGGGTACGGTTGGTCCAATAGCTGCAAGAAATGAAATTGGTTTAATTCTGTTTGGGAATGCATCTAACAAATGATTTCTTGATCCACATAAGTTCCATACCAAAGGTATTTCGTAGGTTTGGAGATATTTAATTCCTCCCCAAACCATATTTGAAGATTCTTGACTTGTTACACCTGCAAAATCTCCACGATCAATTAATGCAACTTTTACGCCCCCTGCAGCAAGGGCAGCAGCTGAAACTGCTCCATTTATTCCCCCGCCAACAATTGCAACTTGAAAATTTTGATTCTTTAACTTTGACAAATGATCAACTCTGTTTGTCAAGATTTACCCTTCAGATTGGGACACAATATTTCCTCGCTAACTAACTATATAGACACCTAAATCCCTTGTGAAGTTAAAGAGCGTTATTGAAAAGTGTCTAAATGGTTACCTAATCGTAATCGTGTGTAGTTTGCGTTACTTGCAGGAAAGTGGAATTATGAAATTAACCCAATTGGAGAACCTTTTATGAAGAAGACGTTTATTACCCTTTCGCTAATAGGAACGTTATTTCTGAGTGCTTGTGGAAGTTCCACAACTTCTATGGGAATGTCTGACTCATCACTTAGTTCTGTGCCTGCAACAGGCGACATGATGGTTGAAAATAAAGTTTCTATCGATAGATCAATTATTAAGACTTCTTCCTTGACAATAAGAGTCAAGAACGTAGAAAAATCAATTACACAAGCTCAAGATCTAGCTAATCAATTTGAAGGTCGAGTTGATGACTCTTCTCAATATAAAAATCCGGGCAGTGAAGATTCATTGAGTGCCAATTTAACAATTAGAGTTCCTTCTGCAAATCTTGAAAAAGCACTTGAAGCTTTCAAAGGTTTAGGAGATGTTGAATCTTCTTCTATCTCTGCAACTGATGTGACTATGCAAAAAGTAGATTTAGATGCACGAATAGCAGCACTAACTACTTCAATTGAAAGATTCAGAGAATTAATTACTTCTGCTACTAACACTTCTGATTTGATTGCTGCAGAAACTGCACTTGCTGAAAGACAAGCAGAATTAGATAGCTTAACTGCTCAATTGAAATACCTTTCAGAACAAGTAGACATGTCTGTTATCTACTTAGCCCTTTTACCTAATGATTCTTTTAGTGCAATCAAACCTATTGGTTTCCTAGCTGGAATCGAAAAAGGATTTGTTGCCTTATTAAATGCAGCTGCAAATCTGACCTCAATTTTGGGATACTTCATACCTTGGTTTGTCGCAATCTTGGTAATAGTGGCAATTTTCAAACTAATTTCAAGAATAAGAAAAAATAGATAATTTCTTTGGCATAATTGGTTAGACCATGCCAAGTGTTCTAGTTATAGGTGAAGCACTCGTTGATGTCGTGCATGGAATAAACGGGGAAATCAAAAATATTCCTGGTGGTTCTCCAGCAAACACAGCAGTAGCTCTTGCTCGACTGGGTACTAAAACTTATATGAAAGCTAGAACTTCCCATGATCAATTTGGTGAAGAGATTAGAAACTATCTAACTAATCAAAATGTTAATTTAGATTATTCATTAGTAGTAGATAGTCCCCCTTCTGTTATTAATGCAGTTATCCAAAAAGATGGATCAGCCAAATATGAAGCTAACCTAAAAGGTGCTGCTGATTACGGTTGGACATTTGAGGAACTTAATCAAGTAATTGATCCAGATATCCAAATAGTTCAATTGGGATCTTTAACTTCATATGTAGAACCTGGTGCCACTAATGTTGAAAAGTGGTTTAACCAATTGCGCCAATCCAATAAACATTTATTAACTTTTGATCCAAATATTCGACATCCCTTAGACGGAGAAAATGAAGTAGACGTTAGAAACAGAGCTAAAAAATTAGCAAGTCTTTCTCATGTCGTTAAAGCAAGTGATGAGGATTTAAATTGGATTTTTTCAAATAATAATCCTCAGGATTCTGCAATAAAAATAATTGAAAGTGGAGCATCCTTAGTGATTGTTACTTTGGGAAAAAAGGGTGCTTTTGCTGTAAATAAGAAACATGAAATTGTTGAAGTTACGGCAAACGAAATTGCGGTAATCGACACCATTGGAGCCGGAGACACTTTTGCAGCAGCTTTAATTACTCAGTTACTTGAGAATTCTTGGATCAATAAAAATGCTTTGGAGAATTTAAGTAGTGATGATTTAACTGAAATTCTGACCAACTGCTCGATGGCATCCGCCATAACCTGCTCAAGGCAAGGTGCTAATCCCCCACATCGTCATGAAGTGTCTTGGTAACATCAGTAATAAATCTAGGGAGAGAAATTGACAACACTTAGCGCTTCACCATTTATCGTTGATTCAATTTGGCAAAGAACTCGCACCTCGGCTTTGGTTCAAATCACGAGTTTAACTGCCCTGACAGTTTTAAGTGCACAAATAGTTATTCCTCTACCTTTCACCCCAATTCCATTAACTATGCAAACATTTGCAATTCTTTTCGGAGCAGCAGTTATCGGGCCTGTTAGATCTTTAATTGCACAATTTGCTTATTTATTATTGGCCGCAGTAGGTCTTCCTGTTTTAGCTGGAAACAAAGCTGGCATCGAAGCAATATTCGGAGCAACTGCAGGATATTTATTTGCATTCTTGGTGGCAAGTTATGTAGTAGGTCTTCTTGCTAAAAAAATCACCACAAAAAGATTCCAAGGCGTTTTAGTTGGTTACCTTGTGGGAAGTTTGATTATTTATTCAATGGGTGCAACCTGGTTAGCTTTTTACACCGGTAAAGGTTTTTATTATGCATTACTAAACGGAGTAGTTCCTTTCTTGATCGGTGATGCGATTAAAGCAGCTTTGGCTGCATCGTTGCTTCCCGTTTCATGGCGCTTAATTAAAAAGTAATTAATGGATTTATTCATTGCTCTACTTGCAGGTATGGCAAGTGGGTTTTTAAACGTTGTGGCAGGTGGGGGAACTTTAATTGTTTTTCCCACTCTTGTTGCTTTAGGTCTTTCCCCACTTGTAGCAAATGTAACTGCGGCTGTTGGAGTTTTTCCGGGATCTCTTGCTGGAAGTTGGACATATAGAAAAATACTAAAAGAACAAAAGAAGCTTGCTTGGTTATCTGTAGTTTTAATGCCTTTGTTTTCAATCATCGGTGCGTCACTCTTACTGTATTTACCTGAGAGAAAATTTGAATTAATTGTTCCTTTTTTAATTGGTACTGCTGGAATATTGATTGCCATCCAACCATTGGTTTATCGACTTTTTCCTAAACAAAGTAATAAACTAAACTTCAAATTAATTATCCCAGGATTCATTATTGCGGGAATTTATGTCGGCTATTTTGGAGCTGGAACTGGCGTTGTACTTTTAGCAATATTTGGCTTGGCTGGTCTTGCCAATATTCAGCAAGCAAATGGCCTAAAGAATCTTGGTTCAGGAACTGGAAATGCGATCGCAGCTTTGATATTTGTTTTCTCTGGATTAGTTGTATGGCAAGTAGCAATATCGGTTGCAATTGGATCAATTATTGGTGGCCTGTTGGGTGGACGCTTAGCTCAAAAACTTGATGCATCATATTTTAGAATTATTATTTTAATAGTGGCTATTGTTGCCTCAGTTTATTTATTCATTAAAAACTTTTAAAATTTCTTGCTACTCGCCAGCCCATTTGCTCGTTTAAAATCATGGCATCAATTCTTAAATACCAAATCTGCTTAAAAGCCTTAATGCCATATTTGGCTCCGTGCTCAAATCCTGCAATCATCCCCATTAAATCTGGTCTATTCGATTGATTTATTTTTTCACACATCTCACTTAGTCCTTTGACTTTATTTTCTTTGGTCAAAGATTCAGTGTTATTGAATAGTGAAGAAAATAGGTCGATATCTAATCCGATCTCAGTTGTACCTAAAGCTTTATTCAACTCAAGAGATACTTCTTGAACAGTCTTTAGATTGGCACATAAAAGTAAGGCAATTAACATTGGATTTATCTGATCAGAAATATTAGTTTTACTTGTTTTAATTCCTGGTCTTTTAAATCTCCATAAAGGGTAATTCTTCATGAAGTCTGTGCACACACTATTTCGATCAGCTAAATGATTAATCCCGTGAAAAAGATTTGGGTGATTAACAACTGTTTCCCATTCCTTAACGCATTTAATTAAGCATTCAGCTATTTCTTTCACTGAGAGTCTTTGTGATTTTTGAGTGCAATTTATTAAGGCATCAAGAGAAAATAGAGTTAGTTGAAAATTATGTGAGACTAAAGATTCATAAGGAGGTGAAGATATTCCCCACTCACCAAATTGTTCTCTTACTTCTTCTTGATTTAAACCATTTATGGCATTTCCCATCACATCACCAATAGCAGCACCTAACAAAGCTCCCATTATTCGATCTTGTCTGGTGTTTGGAATTGGTTTAGATCTCAATATTGTTCTAGCAATAGGACGAGTGTCAGTGATAATCATATGCACCACCTTTGGTTGCATAAATTATAATTTCTTATTTAAAAATATTTAAAGTTTTAAGTATGTTTTTCGTACCAGATTTGGGACGAAATTTGTAACTAAATTTAAACCAGGGAAAGAATTCCTGCTGAAAAGAAAGCCATCCCAATACCAACAAATTGAATACCAGTTAGCTTTTCTTTCAAAAATGCAGTGGCCAAAATTACTGTTGCTGCAGGATAAAGAGAAGCAATCACAGCCGTAATTGACAAGTATCCATCAAAAGTAGCCAGTACAAAGACGGCATTAGCAGTGGCATCAAGTGCTCCAGAAATAATAACTAACGCAAAAAGTTTTGAATCATAACCAGTATTAAACTTTTCGGATTTTCGGGAGATGAAATATCCCAAAACTAAAATCGAAGATACCAATCTGGCAAAGACCAGAGGCCACATTCCATTAACAGCTGAGGCTAGGCCAACTAAGCTTAGAAATGTTCCAATCAAAAGTCCTGATGCAATGGCAAGTGCTAAGCCTTTTCCACTAATTACTAATCTTCCTCCCGTTGGAGAGGTTTCCATACTTACTAAAACCACTGAAAGAATCGCGATCCCAATTCCAGACCAAGCAATCCAACTTAACTTTTCTCCGACTAGTAAACCCATTGCAATAGGAACAAAAGTAGAAGACGCTGCAGTAACCGGACTCATAACTCCCATTGGCCCAATTGCTAAAGCTAAATACAAACTTCCCATTGCCAAAATTCCAACTACACCTGCAATCGATCCTATAAATAATCCGTTAAGGGTAATTTCTCCTGGAAGCATGAATGCATAGATAAGCAAGAAAAGTAATCCGACTGGGTAAGAAAGAACTAGAACTTTGTTTGCAGGAATCTTTTTAGAAACAAATCCACCAAAAAAATCTGCGGTACCCCACATCAAACTAGATATGAGTGCTAAAAATGCGGCCATGGGCCTAACTTATCTCATGGTCTGGCAAAATACGGATATGGCTCTTAACCTGAAAGACACTTTTCAAAGTGAATTTACAATCATTGAATTAATCAATGCTCTTAAGGATATAGAGTTCCACAAAAAACGAGCCGAATCTAAAAGTTTAAAGAAAATTGAATTTAAAACATCAGAAATAAATGAACTTGAAATATCAAGACAGATTGATTTTGACATTCCAGTAGCTGCACAAAAAATAGTAAGTAATCCAATTTCTTTGAATGAAAACTGGAATTTTAGTTCACAAGACTTAATCAAGATTCAGCTTTCTATCCCAAATATTCAAACCACAATAACTGCTCAGATGTATTTTGAAATTGAAAAATCAGGATCTTTAATTCGAGTCGAATCACTTGTTCAATCTAAGATTTTCTTGATGAGCTCATTTGCGGAAGAATTTGTGTCTAAGTATTGGAAGAAAGCCTTACTGGAAGACTTTGAAATATTAAATCATTGGCTAAAAACTACTCAAATTTCTGATTAAAAATTATCTCTAATTCTTGTCTAGTTGATTCATAATCAACGTGCAATACGCCAATCATTCCTAAATCTGCAGCAGCCTTAATGTTATGAGCTAAGTCATCAACGAAAACGGATTCTTCTGGTTTAACTTTTAATAAATCCAATGTGTGATGATAAATGTCTGCGTCAGGTTTTCTCATCCCAACTTCACCTGAAATTACTACCTCATCAAACATGTCATCCCATCCATGTCGAGGATAAGTATTTCCCCAAGAGTTAGATAAGAGTGCTGTTTTTATACCTTTCTTACGTGCTCTATGTACTAATCCATTCATATCGGGTGCATGTTCAAAGAATTGAAACATTCTGTCTAGTAAACCTGCAGAATTTACTTTTATATTTCCTAGAGTTAATAAAGCGTGAGCAAGTTCAACTTCGAAGTCAGGAACAGACATCTCCCCTGTTTCCAGGGCGTGAACGGGATTAATTCTTAATTCTTTTTCTAATTCTGGACCTAACCATTGATTGAATACTTTGTAGTAAACCTCTAAGTCAATATTTTCTTGCCCAGTCCAATTGGTGAGCATGTGATCTAATCCATTAGTGAGAACCCCGCCCCAATCAACTATCAAAGCTATGGGATTTTTCTCATTTGCCGGCATGAAATTAGTTTAGTGCCTAGCTAACTCTCCTTAAGAAACGTTTGGATTTTGGCGGTTTTGAAACTTCATTTCTTACAAGATTGGAGATTTTGTTAAAGATTCCAACTATTTCTCCATCTCCCAAATTCAAAACAGATTGAGCTTTCAACCAACTTCCTGCAAATAATTCTGGGCGGTCAGGAATTCTCTGAATTTGATCTGGGTTTGTCCATCTACCTAATATTGCTTCCACAGTTGATTCATACTTTGTCCCCAGATTAAAACTATTAACTTTATTTAGAACTATCAATGGTTCTCGTTTATAAATTTCACTAAGTGCTTCAAGAGATTCACTGGATCTTATTAGGCCCAATGGGTTTGCGTTCAGTACAAAAATCAATTGTGACGATAATTCTAAAACTTTTGGAATGTGATCAAAGCGTCTGAAAATATCAAGATTGTTCAAATTTGGATCTAATGTCTCTGGTAAAACAGCACTTAGATCACAAACAATATTGGGATAAATTTGAGATGCTTGTTTAAGTACCTGTAGTAATCCTTCGGTCCTTAGTTCAGGCCATCTTTTAGGATTTGTTATTCCAGTTAATACATGCAGCCCAGAATTGACTTCGATTACATTCTTTTCAAAAGATTGAATGTTAAGTTTTCCCTTTAAAGCATCATGAATGACCGAAGAAATCCCTGGTACTTCGCTAACTATTCCTAGGGATGCGGCGATGCTTGGCGCAACTGCATCCAAATCAATTAGCAATGTTGGAGAATTTTTACTAGCCAAACTAAAAGCAAGATTGATCGCTGTTGTAGTTCTGCCAGGAGATCCGTTTATTCCCCAAACATTAATTAATCCTGGAATCTGTGTTAATTCTTCTAGTCCTGAGCTGAATTTATCTATTTCGGTGATGTTTGATAATTGTGAAACTAGAGGCTTTAAGGACTTATTGTTATCAGATGCGTTGATTGCAAAATTAGTCGAAACTCCTATGTTTTTAAGTTTCTCCGCGCTTTCCAAATCATCTTGTAGATAAATACCATAAATATCGCAACCTAATTTCTTCGCGTTGACAATAGTTTCAATATTTAAGTTAGGAAAATCTGCACTCACAACTACTTTATTTGCTAAACCTAAATGAATTGCAGACATCAGATCAACTGAATCAACACATCTTCTTTTAATCTTTAATTGATTTTGTTCATTGATATTTGACATCACTTCTAATTGCCAGGTTTCATTTGTGAGAGCAAGCAAAATATTAATTTTCACGTTGCACCAAATCGATTCCATCTGTCCTTGCTGAAGTAACTAGCTGCAGCACGTTTGATTCAGGTACAGCCACCACCACAGTTGTGACTCCTCCGAAGTTTGAGTTAATTTCATCTACCCACACAACCGATGTTTTTGGAATAATCAACGTTGAAATCATTTTTATTGGATCACTAAACCAGATATCTACCCAATCATTGGTTTTTAAAGATGGTGGTAAATGACCATTCGAAATACTAAGAGCGACATTTCTTAGATTTGACTTAGTTCCTATATTTTCAGGTCTTAATAGATGTCCAGGTGCCAATGGCTCCAAAGCAGATTTGCCAATAACTTCACTTTCGTTATTTAAGTAATTACTAGCAACTTGCCCTAAATCAACTCTGATTAATTCAACATTTTGCTCATCAATAATTTGTCCAGCTGCAATTGAGGTTGAACTGACCCATACTTCTTGTCTTTTGCCTGCTTGCTCTGCATTTAAATAAAGTGCCAAACTAGCGATTAAAGATGTGCCCAAACCCGCAATCATATAAATTTTTTGAGAATTCTTTAGTTTCAACTGACTAGATTTTTGTATTCCATTTTTCTTTAACTTAATCATTGATATCTCTATCTTTACTGATGTATGCGATATTTTGATTAAAGAATGAAATTACTGAGTTATTGCAACTGAGATCAAAATGATCTAAGTACACTCCAAGTATTTTTCCTGAAATTACTTTTTTACTTTCTAGATGTACCGCAATCTGATTATGTTCCATTTGATTAGACCTTAATAGGGATTGAAAATTCCACTTGCTTTGAAGAATTGTGGGCGGAATAGATTTATTACCTAGATCTTTAATTGCTTGAATTGACCAATTGGGAATTGCTAGTTCTTTCTCGCCAATTTCCAAACAAATATGATCTGACGCAATTTCTAATAGAATCCCTGTGAAGTTGTCTCGAGATTTAACTTCTATTGTTATCTCACTGTTTACTTTTGTTCGTAATCGATCGAATAAAGTTTGCTGAAAGTGCTCGGTTCTAATTTGGGACTGAACTGAGAAGCCATCTTTTTGCATCAGGAAACTGCTTGCCTGAAGTTCAAGATTTCTCTCTAGTTCAAAAAGATAATTATCATTCACTGAAGCATTGTTAAATACTTATACTTTAGCTTCAATCTAAATGGGGCAAATATGTCCTAGTAAACCGAAAGGATTACTTAGTTTGACCAATATCGATTTTTGTTTCATCTTTATCTCTCAATTTTCAAAATAATCATGGGGAGATTAATTGAAGATAATAAAGAGTGAAAAACAAACAATAGGTCAAGTTCTTTTGCACTTAAGCCCAGTTGCTATCAAGGGAAGTAAATGGATTCAAACAGAAATTGATTTACAAATGACAATTTCTCCCAATAGGCCAAACTACTCATTCAAAACTGTAAATGGATTACCAGAACCAGAAGCTTGGACCAAACAATTAGCTACTGGAATTGCTGAAGTCTTGGTCGGTGAAAGACCAGTATTTCAATTAATGCGCTGGGTCTCTTTTGATGTTTACCGAGAAATAGATCGACAAATTCAACCTAAAAATGAATTGCATGCAAAACGATCAAGACCATTTGTAAGAAGTTTAAGAATTGAAACACCTAGTGAAAAAGTGGTAGAGGCAACAGCTGTAATACAGAAAGGTATTCGAGGACGAGGAATGGGTTTAAGACTAGAAGCAGAAAACGATCGCTGGCGTTGCACCCAACTTTTAGTTGCTTAGTTACTTGCTCCGTGACAACGTTTATATTTCTTTCCTGAACCACAAGGACAAAGTTCGTTTCTACCAACTTCTGCAACCCCACTTGCTTTAACTACTTGGGATGCTGGAGCAACTTCGCCATCAATGGAAGGTGCGCTATAGGAAAGATTTTGTTGTTTCTCAACTTTTGTGAAACCCTTTGCTTCAACTGATTCTTGATTTTCCTGAACTTGAACTTGGGCATTAAAAGTGAATCCGACTACTTGTTCTTTAATCGCTTCCATCATGACAACAAATAAGTCGTAACCTTCTTTTTGGTACTCAACTAA
Source organism: Actinomycetota bacterium (assembly GCA_046051325.1). GTDB lineage: Bacteria > Actinomycetota > Actinomycetes > S36-B12 > UBA5976 > ATZT02. The sequence goes on from JBJOOK010000001.1 coordinate 19,700, forward strand.
AGGATCTCTTTGTCCCATAGCACGAAGTCCAATACCTTCTTGTAAGTAATCCATTTCATATAAATGTTCGCGCCATTTTCTATCAAGCACACTAAGTACTACTTGGCGTTCTAATTCACGCATGACTTTTGGAGTTAAGAGTGCTTCTCGTGTTCTATAAGCTTGAGCAGCGTCTTTTCTAAAAGCATCTAACAATACTTCTTGATCAATAGAGCCACCATTTTGTTGTTTCAAAGTTTCCAAAGAAATAGCTATTGGATAAAGATTCTTAAGTGCCATTGTTAATTGATCTAGATCCCATTGCTCTGGGTAACCTTCACTAGTTGCAGCTAGAACATAGGCTTGAATGGTTTCGTCAATGAATTCAAGTATTTGTTCCGATAAGTCTTGGCCTTCCAAAACTCTTGATCGTTCGGCATAAATTACTTGACGTTGTCTGTTTAATACTTCATCATATTTAAGAACGTTTTTTCTAATTTCAAAGTTTTGTTGTTCAACTTGTGTTTGAGCATTTCTAATGGCTGTTGTAACCATTTTTGCTTCAATAGGAACATCATCTGGGACGTTAAATCTTCTTAAGAATGCATCAACTAATTCGCCTTTAAATCTTCGCATCAGTTCGTCTTGTAAAGATAGGTAAAATCTTGATTCACCAGGATCTCCTTGACGACCAGATCTTCCTCTTAACTGATTATCAATTCGTCTTGATTCATGTCTTTCTGTTCCTAATACATAAAGACCACCTAAGGCAGATACTTCGTTATGTTCTGCTTCAACTCTTTGCGCAGCTAGTTTTACTTCTTCAATGTATGCGTGGTTATAAGCATCTAAATCAACATCAGGATCCAAACCTTTTTGCATCAAAGCAGCATTGGCAAGGAATTCAGGATTTCCACCCAGCATGATGTCTGTTCCTCGACCTGCCATATTTGTGGCAACTGTTACAGAACCTTTTCGACCAGCTTGCGCAACAATTGCAGCTTCGCGTTCGTGGTTCTTAGCATTCAATACTTCGTGTGGAATGCCACGTTTTTTTAGTAATCCACTTAAATATTCTGATCTTTCTACAGAAGTTGTTCCCACCAAAACTGGTTGGCCTTTTTCATGTCGAGCAAACAGATCTTCCACAACGGCAATAAATTTTGCTTCTTCGGTTCTATAAATTAAATCTGATTGATCTTTTCTAATCATTGATTTATTAGTTGGAATTTGGACAACCCCAAGTTTGTAAATCTTGTCAAATTCTGCAGCCTCTGTCATCGCTGTTCCAGTCATACCGGAAAGCTTTGAATACATTCTGAAATAATTTTGTAAAGTAATTGTTGCTAAAGTTTGATTTTCTTGTTTGATTTCAACATTTTCTTTTGCTTCAATAGCTTGATGCATTCCTTCGTTATATCTGCGTCCCTGAAGCATTCTTCCGGTGTGCTCATCAACAATTAATACTTCACCATTCATTACTACATAGTCTTTATCGCGTTTGAATAATTCTTTTGCTTTTAATGCATTGTTCAGATAACCAATTAAAGGAGTATTTACAGATTCATAAAGATTGTCTATTTTAAGAGATTTCTCAACTGTGGCAATACCTTCTTCTAAAACACCTACGGTTCTTTTGCGAATATCTACTTCATAATCTTTACCAGGTTGCATTGTGCTAACAATTCGAGCAAAATCTTTATAGTAAGCATTTGTGCCGTCAACTGGTCCGCTGATAATTAATGGAGTTCTTGCTTCGTCAATCAAAATAGAGTCGACTTCGTCAACAACGGCGAAGTTGTAACCACGTTGAACGCGATCTGCCGGAGACCAGGCCATGTTGTCTCTTAAATAATCAAAACCAAATTCATTATTTGTTCCATAAGTGATGTCACACAAATATGCATCTCTTCTATCTGCACTTTCCATATTGGGGCTAATTGTGCCAACGGTTAGTCCTAAGAAGCGATGAATTCTTCCCATCCATTCAGCATCTCGATGAGCAAGATAATCATTAACGGTTACAACATGTACACCTTTGCCACTTAAAGCATTTAAATATGCTGGCAATGTAGATACTAAAGTTTTTCCTTCACCGGTTCTCATTTCAGAAATATTTCCAAGATGAAGAGCTGCCCCACCCATTAATTGCACGTCGTAATGTCTTTGACCAAGAGTTCGTAAGGATGCTTCTCTTACTGTGGCAAAAGCTTCTGGCAATAAGTCATCTAGTGATTCACCATTTTGTACACGCTGTTTGTAAGAACTTGTTAAGGATTTAAGTTGTTCATCACTTAGTTTTTTGATATCGGCTTCAAGGGCATTTACTTGTTTGGCAAGACTTTCTAATTTGCGCAGGATTCGACCCTCTCCTGCACGCAATATCTTGTCCAGCACTAAAACCACGATTATTTTCCTTTAATTAGCAGTGTCTGAAGTAAGCCAAGTCCTATGTTACGCAATTGCACTTTCACCAAATCTAAAGACCTATATTCCCTTTAATTTGCTCACATCAGACGCAGACAAAACAGAATCATCCCGATGTCTATGGAATCGTCGTCGATCTGCGGTTTTTCTCAATTGCTCCACCAATCTCTTCATTGCATGGTCCAAACAAGAATTCATGTCAGATCCTTCTGATTGAGATCGAAGGTTAGTACCAGCACCCTTAGCAGTTAAATCAATTTGAAATTCAACTTTCTTTTGTCTCTTGTTTTCTCGATGAGTAACTTCAACATCTAACAGGGCAATATTGATTCCAAATTTTTCTAATTTGGCACTTTGTTTAATGACATATTCTTTGAAATCATCTTTTATATCTGCGTGTCTTCCGTGAATTACAATTTCCACAACACACCTCAATCTGATTCCTTTAGTCTAATGTATTTGACTTTTCGACCTGTGGCCTGAGCAGTTAAAGGAAGATTAGTGATTCGAGGCTAAAATAACGCAAGCTTTGATTTTAATCTTTTTTGCTCTTAAAGCAAAAATGCTCTGAGTAATTGAAGAGCCAGTAGTGATTAAATCATCAACAATAATCACTGGTTTTATTTCTGCAAAGTTAGCTTTAAAGGCACTTTCTGTGTTCAATTTTCGCTGTTGAAAGTTTAAACCTGCTTGATCTTGTCTTTCTCTACAATTAATGAGCAATCGTTTTTCGTATATAAATCTCTTCCCAGCTAACAAGCAAGCTGTCTCAGTCATCAGACTAATTGGATCAAATCCTCTTTTTTGAAGGGCTTTGTTTGTACTCGGAACATTGACTACTTTTACTTGCTGATGTTTAGAAAAAAACCTTAGTCCAACTGAAATAACTTTTGAAAAAGGTTGTACAAGATTTGACACCCCCTCATCTTTATATGAAGTAATTAACTTCGAAAAAGTCTTATCCTTTGTTGTCATTGTCAAAATTGGAACACTTTGTATGTATTGTATTTTTGCTAAATATAAATTCGAAATTAAACATTCATGGCAAATTATCTCTTCAACTTTTCCACAGAAATAGCAGTAATTCTGTGATAAAAGACCGGTTAGATCACTTATGAAAGAGTTGAGTTGCATTAATGAATCTTGAATTAATTAAAGATATTTACAAATCAGCAGTTATAGAACTGTGGAAAAATACGCCTTGTGGATAATTATCCTGGGTAAGCCGCGTTTACCAAATTTCCTCTACTAATCCATTCTCCGCTAATTCTTTCCAAAATGGATCCGTCTTCCAGAGTCAAATACGTTGGCTTCTTAATAACACTTGCAAGATTTCGTGAACCTATTTGAGAATAAAGTGATTTAGAAAATCCCGTGAAGGAATCGATTGAGTAGATATTTGCTGGTTCCGAGAAATTGTCTAGGTATAAGACAATTTCGGAATCCTGCCATGTTGCTTGCGCAACTGAATATCCATCTCTAATTAATTTTCTGACATTAATGATTTTTATACTCTGATCGTCTCTAACAATCGTACCTATTCGTAATTCAGTTCCATAAACAGTGTTAGTAATAAGCAAGGCCCTAACTCCATCGGGTGACGGAACAACATCAATTACATTTTGTTTATCAATACCATCAATAGATACATTAATCACCCGATTTTTTTGAATGACAGAAATTTGATTTACCCCTGTAACCCAAATGGCGTCAAAAATGTCCGAGCGGGGAATTCTAAAGCCCTGGCCGTCAACTAATACACGTCTGGGAGTTGCAGCAGAACTATTTTGCACCACAAGTTTAGTTCTATCTTCTGTTACAGCGGCTAAAATATTTTCATCTCTATTTGCAGTTGCTGCAAACCATCTACCTGAGTTGAAATAATCATCAGAAATTGCTGAAACCAATTCGGTACTGATTCTAAAAATCTTTCCATCCTGAATTGCTAAAGCATCAGCTTCACGATTGGAGTCAGGTGAGAACTTTTCCCAAAGTGTCATGCTTTGTCTAATTGGAGTATTTGGAACAATTAACGATTGACTACCAACATTTATTCTCACTGTTCTGATTTCAGGAATCCTTGAAAGTGTTTTAACAATTTGAGCAGATAAAACTTCTCTCAAGAATGGCTCGGCATTTAATACTGATTCATTCAAGGAAACGGTAGCTAAGCCATTATTTATTGGAACCGAATTTATTGCCAAAGTAGTCCCAACTGGGAATGCTGATCTAACTGCTCCAGTTAGATTTTCACCAGGTCCTGCCAGAAGTAATTGCATAAGCCTGGTTGCATTTCCTGTTGTTGATCTA
>JBJOOK010000002.1:0-21280 GCA_046051325.1 Actinomycetota bacterium
GCAATAATTTCATCAATCATGTCTGGATCGCTCATTCGAGCAACTCCACCGTCTTTACGAATATCTGCAGGAACTCGTTCTAATGCCATAACTGCAACTGCACCAGCGTCTTCAGCAATTCTTGCTTGCTCAGCATTAATAACGTCCATGATGACGCCACCTTTAAGCATTTCTGCCATGCCTTGTTTGACTCTTGGTGTACCAGTGCCGTTATTTTGGTCAGCCATGATTTCCTTAATTCTTTGGGAGTTCCAATTCTAGCCCAGAAACAAAAAGCCTCAACTTAAGTGTTGGACTTATTGCAAGTACTTAGCAAAACTCCAAGCCCTGAGGAATTTGATCGTCAAAATCTATGAGAACAGGCATGCTGGCTCGACCGAATAGTCGAAAGCTTCGCACCAGCCATCTTCTTCTTACTTTGATGGCACTTCTTGCCGCATCGTTATGAAAGGTCAAAGCGTATTGAACTCGTCTGGTTGCCCCAGCAGTTTCTTGAATTAAGTTCTTTTGATTTGGGTATCTAGTTATATCAAAGTCTTTATTGAATAATTCACATAATGATTTACTAACTTCACTTTCAATTTCCCACTCATTTTTTGTGTGAACATCTAAGGATTCTTCACTAATTGATGCGTGTATTGCATTTGCCAATCGACTTCTTAGGGTTGCATCTAGTAAATCTAATCCTGCAATATCAGAACAAATTGCTGATCTAAGGGCTAATTGTCTATCAAGAGCGTTTCGAGCGTTTTCAACTTTTAAATGCAAGCGGTCTAGTCTGCCTGCCACATTAGATAAATAAAGAGCAAAAAGAAATACACCAATAGCGATTAAAACCCAATTACTTATTTCCACATATCTATTCTGTCAGAAATGAGTTCTTTACTCTCCTGCGGTCAAGGCGTCCGGTTTTGGTAAGGCGACCATAAAGTTGTCCTCGAAAATCCTCACGAACATTTCTACCTTCCACACTCTTTACTGATTCATAAACATCAAGAATTTGTCTAACTATTACTGACCAATCAAACTGTTGGGCCCTGATGATTCCTTCTTTTTTAAAGTTATCCCGTTCTGATTTATTACCAATTAATTCAATTAAAGAATTAGCCAAATCATTTGCGTTATTGGTCTTGAATAACTTGCCATATTTGCCATCATCTAGCACTCTTTTAAATGCCGGTAAATCAGAAGCTAACACTGGCGTTCCTGTTGCCATTGCTTCTAATAGAACAATTCCAAATGATTCTCCACCCAAATTCGGCGCCACATAAACTGTTCCTGTTGCATAACAAGATGCTTTTACTTCACTATCTACAAAGCCTTTAAATTCAATTCGAGATCGATACTTTAAATCAATTGATTTCAAGATTTCATCAACATCTCCTGGTCCTACCAAAAGAAGTTTCAATGCGGGATATTTATCAAAAACAGCTGGCATTGCTTCTAGTAATACTTGAACACCTTTTCGTGGTTCATCAAGTCTTCCCACGAAAACTACGGTTTGTTCCTTATCAAATCCAGATAACATTTGGGCGTTATTAAAGTTTTTAACTCTCACTCCGTTAGGAATCACCACAGCATCCCCACCAAAGTGATCAATCATGGTTTTCTTTGCTTCTTCACTTACTGCAATTCTGGCAATTACTTTTTCCATCATGGGTTGTAATAAAAATTGCATGTTCTTAACGGCATACATCGTTTCATTAGAGGTGTGATGTGTTGCGACAATTGGTCCTCGAGCAGACCACGCAGCAATTATTGATGGGCTAGGAGTATTTGGTTCATGCAAATGCAAAATATCAAAATTGCCCAGTCTTAACCAATTTCTAGTTCTAGTAAAAGCTGCAGGATCAAATTTAATTCTGGCAATGGAACCGTTGTAAGGCAAAGCAATTGTGCTTCCAGCATTTGTGGCATAACTTGGCAAAGATTCTTCATCACTTGTTGGGGTTAAAACATTTACATAGTGGCCCAATTCCATTAAGGATTCGGTTAGATCTTGAATGTGTTGTTTAACCCCGCCTGGAACAGACCAGTCGTAAGGACAAACTATTCCAATTCTCAAATTTAATTCACTAATCCTTGGTTAATTCTTTTCATCGGTAATACGTCATTCCAAACTCTTTGCAACATATGCCAATCTTGAGGATGCTTCTTTATCTCTTTTTCGAATATACTTGCCAATTCTTGAGTTAATGTTTGCACTCTTTGTTCTTTAGTGCCTTCCCCACTGGGAGAAAGAGCTGGGAAAAAATGCATAACTAATACACCCAATTCGTTGTAATAAGAAGAAAGTGGGAAAACTAATCCATCAAGTGCGACAGCTATTGCTGCTGGACCAACGGGAAAAGAAGTTTTCCCTGGTCCGTAATTAACTTCAATACCGTTTTTAGTGATATCTCTGTCTGCAACTAGAGCAATCATTCGACCTTCTTTGGCTCTTCTTAGTAACTTCATAAAGATGTCAGTTTCCCCACTGGTAGGTATAACTTCGATACCTAGAGAATTTCTAAATTTAACGAATTTTTTATAAATTGACTCAGGTTTCAATCTTTCCACCACTGTTGTTAATGGTCCGTAATTTGTGGTGTACCAAAAACCTGCGGCATCCCAATTTCCCATATGTGGGGTTGCTGTGATGAGTGGCTTCTTCGTCTTCAAAGCACTTTCAAGATTGTCTATTCCGGTACAAATTACGTAGTTGTTTAGATTATTTTTATTCCAAGTTGGAAGTCGAAATGCGTCTTCCCAATAGCGCAAATAACTTCTCATTCCATCTTTAACTAATTGCTCTAATTCAATGGAGTCGGCTTTTAAATCTGTCATAAATGAAAGATTTGCCCTCAACTGTTGGACACCTTTTATATCTTTTTCATATGAAACATCAGCAATTTTTTGGAAAAGTCTTCGTGACAATTTTTTAGGTAGTCGCTTAATTACGACCCATCCGGTCTGATAACCGATGTCTGCCAGGGAAATCATTTAAGAACTTTTTGTTTGTTTTAAGACAAAATTCATTCTTTGAATCACAGTAATAATGCTCACAATTGTTAAAATCCAGATTGAAATTTCTAGTGCAGCCATAAAGCCTAAACCTGTAATGAAAGTTCCGGCGATAACAATAATCACTCTTTCAGGGCGTTCTGCTAAACCTGTGTCGCAGTTAAGACCTAATCCTTCAGCACGAGCTTTTGTGTAAGAAACTATTTCACTTGCTAATAATGCAACTAAACTTAAAATAAAATAAATTTCTTTATCTTCATTTGCAAAATAAAAGGCAATACAGCCAAGTACTACCCCATCAGCAATACGATCTAGTACTGAGTCAAAAAATGCACCCCATTTTGAATTTCTGTTCAATAATCTCGCAACAGTTCCATCTACTGCATCAAGGCCCACAAACATGGCAAAAAGAATTGATCCCCATAAGAATTCTCCTTGGGAAAAGAAAACAATTGAACTAACTACTACTCCGATGGTTCCAAACAAGGTAACAAGATCAGGAGAAAATCCTAATTTAATGAAAATCTTGGCAAATGGAGTGGCAATCAATTTTCCAATGTCTCTTGCTTTGGAATTTCCTAACATTATTCAATCCAAGCTTTCGCTAATAAAACTTGAGTGTCTTTCAACAATTGTGGAATTGATTTAGCTCTGCCAATAATTGGCATAAAATTAGTGTCTCCACCCCAACGAGGAACAATGTGTTGGTGTAAATGATCAGCAACGCTAGTTCCAGCAACTGGTCCCTGATTCATCCCAATGTTGAAACCTTGTGCACCACTTGCTTTTCGAAGAACCGACATTGCTTTTCTTGTTAGTTCACTCATTTCATCGGATTCTTCTTTAGTAATGGTCGTGAAATCGGCGAAATGCCTAAAGGGTGCAACCAAGAGATGGCCTGCGTTATAAGGATAAAGATTTAAAACTACGTAATTAAGTTTTCCTTTAAAGACAACTAATGAATCCTCATCTTTAGCTTTAGGGGCGGAGCAAAATGGACAACTTTGATCTACAGTTCCATCACTTCGAACATCGTGTAAATATTGGCCACGATGAGGAGTCCATAAACGAATCCAGGCATCAGGTAAACCAGTTTCTGGAAATGACATTTAAACCTGAATTCTTTTATCGATTGCTTCAACAATTCTTTTTATTGCCTCATCCACAGAAACACTATTTTCCTGTGTGCCGTCTCTAAATCTAAATGAAACAGCATTGGCAGAAACGTCTTGATCCCCAGCAATTAACATGAAAGGAACTTTTTGGGTTTGTGCTGTTCTAATCTTTTTTTGCATTCGATCATCACTGGAATCAATTTCTACTCGCACACCTTTAGCTTTAAGTTTTGTTTCAATTTCCTTCAAATAATCAATATGAGTATCAGCAATTGGAATACAAACTACTTGCACTGGAGCAAGCCATGGTGGAAATGCGCCTGCATAATGCTCAAGTAAAACTCCGAAGAATCTTTCGATTGATCCAAATAAAGCTCTGTGAATCATGACTGGTCGCTTAACTGAACCATCTTTATCTTTAAATTCAAGTTCAAATTTTTGTGGCAATTGAAAATCAAGTTGAATAGTGCTCATTTGCCAAGTTCTACCCAGGGCATCTTTTGCTTGCACGGAAATCTTTGGTCCGTAAAACGCAGCGCCTCCTTCATCCATTACTAATGGAATTTTTTGAGCTTCTGCTGCTTTTCTTAAAGTTTCTGTTGCTTGAACCCATTCGGCATCTGTTCCTACAGATTTCTCAGGATTCTTGGTTGATAATTCAAGATAGAAATTATCTAGACCATAATCTTTCAATAAATTAAGAACAAATTTTAGTAAATTATCTAATTCTTCGGCCATATTTTCTAAAGTTGTATAGATGTGTGCATCGTCTTGAGTCATACCTCGAACACGTGTTAAACCATGTATTACACCTGATTTTTCGTAACGATAAACACTGCCAAATTCAAAGAATCTCAATGGTAAATCTCTATATGACTTTGAGGTTGATTTGTAAATCAAATTATGGAAAGGGCAATTCATTGGTTTTAAGTAGTAATTTTGAGCTGGTTTTCTTACTGTGCCATCGGCATTAAATTCAGCATCTAATTGCATTGGTGGAAACATGCCATCGGCATACCACTCAAGATGACCAGAAGTTTCAAACAAAGCAGATTTTGTTATGTGCGGGGTGTAAACAAATTCATAACCAGATTCTTCGTGACGTTTGCGTGAGTAATCTTCCATTACTTTTCTGATTACTCCACCTTTAGGATGAAATACTGCTAAACCAGAACCAATTTCATCTGGGAAAGAAAATAGATCTAATTCCACACCAAGTTTTCGATGATCTCGTTTTTCTGCTTCTTCCAACAAATTTAAATGATTTGCTAAGTCTTCTTTGGTAGCCCAAGCTGTGCCATAGATTCTTTGTAATTGTGGATTTTTTTCATTGCCTCGCCAATAAACTCCTGCAGTTCTCATTAATTTATGGACACCTAAATATTTAGTGGAAGGAACGTGTGGCCCTCGGCAAAGATCAGACCAAACCACTTCCCCACTTCTAAAATCAATGTTGTCATAAATTGTTAGTTCAGCTCCTCCAACTTCCATCACATCATCTGCTGGATTTCCTTTAATTCCTATTAATTCAATCTTGAAGGGCTCATTTGCAAGTTCTTTAAGTAAAGATTTTTCATCACTTACTCTGCGAGTGAATCTTTGTCCACTTTTAATGATGTCTTTCATGGTTGATTCAATTTTCACTAAATCATCAGGAGTGAAATTCTCATCTACTTTGAAGTCATAATAGAAACCATCTTTAATGGGAGGACCAATTCCTAATTTTGTTTGTGGGCGTAGTTTTTGAACCGCTTGGGCCAAAATATGAGCGGTGCTATGTCTAATGACAGCTAAGCCTTCTTCAGAATTTGCAGCAATACCAATAACTTCGTCATTTGCTTTTAACGCTGTGGCTAAGTCTTTTAACTCACCATTGATTTTTGCCACCACAATATCTTTGTTGTCTTTGTAAAAATCAATAGCATTTATGCCATCTGAGGCGCTTTGTTCTACGCCATCGATTTTTACTTTAAAATCTGCCACTTAAATCTTCCTATTCAAATCTTTGTCGTAATTTTGTTACAGGCAATACCGATCTGCCACTATTGCCACTTACCTTGGTTAATTCAATTAATCCTTTGCCACAAACAACTACCGGAACACCATTTGTTATCTTCCAAATTTTTCCTGGAGTTCTGTTTACAATCCTAGGGTTGTCTTTGCTAATCTTGCCGTCAAAAATGCGTACTTCTTCCCCATCTAAAACACTTCGTGCTCCTACATATGGGTAACTTGAAGCATGAATGTGTCTTAACACAATTTCTGCTGGCAAAGTCCAATCAATATCGAAGTCTTTCTCATCTCGCCACAAGCTGTAAGTTGCTGACTTATGATTCTGCGGTTTACCAACAACTTTTCCTTTTGAGGAAACTTGTGAAAATATCTTCTTCAATAATTTTTCATTCAAGGTATTGATGATGCCCATAGCGTTTTCCAGCGGCATTGGATATTTAATTGATTTTGCTTCTTGAGCAATGATTGGACCAGCGTCAACATCGCTGGTAGCAATTAATGCAGTTGAACCAATTCTGCTGTCCCCGTTTATTAATGCTGTTAATAATGGATTCCAGCCACGATATTTAGGCAGTAATGAATCATGTAAAACAACAACTTGTTGGTAACTTGAATTGATTAATTTTTTCCAACCAATGGCAAGTGCTAATTCAGAAACCTTGGCAGGATCTTTCGAAGAAACCTTTACTCCAGCAGATTCAAAAATTTGCGAGATTTTTTCTAGTGGATCATCAACTGTGCCCGTATCGGGAGCAATAACAACTGAGCCCACATGTTTTAGGTAAGAATTAACTATTACTTGAGCAGCGGCATAACCTTTCACGCCACATAAATAGAGATCAACTTTTGCATTCTTCACAGATTCGATACTACCCATAGAGGCTATTTATTCGAGGTTTTGCAAGCAATGCTCTATTGCTCGAAATTGACCCAAACCCACCAGCTGGATGCGACCCCAATAATTGTCACGACTAAGAACAACAAATAAATCCAAATTGGCTTCTTGCCAGTTAATTTAGCTTTTTCTAATCGAAGTCTAAGTGGGGCAAGGAAACGACTTGCCCAAGTAAATTCTGTAGCCAAAGTAAACAAACCAATGAAAATCATTACCCAACCAGGTCCTGGTAAAACTAATAAAACTAATCCAACTCCAATAAGAAAAAATCCTGCGAAAAATACTGCAGTTTTCCAAGCAGCATCAGCAATCCTGTTAGCACGAATTCGTGCTCTAATTATCTTGATGGGACTTGTAGGACGATCATTCATAATTACAGATTAAGTCAGTTCGTGTTCTTTTGCACTATCGGGATATCATTTGCTATGTGTTTTGCTGGCAACTTCAAATAATTTGGCACATTTCAATTCAGTTTCCTGCCATTCCTTTAAGGGCTCAGATCCCCAAGTAATTCCTGCCCCTGTGCCAAATAGCAGTTGATTTTTGTCTTTCCAAAATGTACGAATTCCTACTGCAATTAATGCCGTGTTATTGAATGTGTTGATCCAGCCAATAGCTCCGCAATATGGACCTCGAGCTGATTTCTCAAACTTCTTAATCAAATTGAGAGCACTTATTTTAGGTGCTCCACTAACTGATCCTGGTGGAAAAGTGGCATCAAATATTTCTGACCAAGTTATCTCTTCCTTTAATTGACCTTCCACGGTTGAAACCAAATGAACTAAACCTGGATGAACTTGAGTTTCTAATAAAATTGGCACCCTCACACTGCCTGTTTGGCAAACTTGCGATAAATCATTTCTCACTAAATCAACAATCATCACATTTTCAGCACTATCTTTCTCAGTTAAATCTTCAGCAGTTTTGCCCGTGCCTTTAATAGGACTAGAAGATATGTGCTGTTTACTTCTTTCTAAAAATAACTCAGGTGAAGCAGAAACCAATGCCACATCTTTGGTTAATCTTTCGTGAGCATCTTGTTTAACACTGATTACGCAAGAATAAGGAGCTGGGTTTCCTGTGGTTAATAAATTAGCTAAACCTTCGATATCAAATCCTTCAGAACTGATTTCGGTAGCTAAAACTCGACAAATATTTGCTTGGTAAACATCCCCCTTTGAGATGTGTTCTCTTAATCCTTCAACTGCTGATTCATATTCAGATTGATTCATGGAAGAAATCCAATTATTAGGATCTATGCCATTCCAATTGCCTTGATAATCAATTGGATTTTCATATTCTTTCTCAAATTTAAGTAGTAACCAAGATCCTTCAAATGTGCCAATGATGGCCCAAAGGCCAGGTTCTGTTAATCGATTCAAATCAATAGCTACATCCTGCAAACCAACAAAGCGCTTGGTGCCAAATTGTGCATAGGCCATTTCTCGAGCAGGGTTTTTCATGTGCACCATAACTTGAGACATTACCTGCGCTATCACCACTTCGATACTCGACTGAACCCTTTATTCTCACCTTCGGGTATCTTGAACAGGTACAAATAGACAAATTCCTTAAAATCAAAGAAATGTCTATTTATTCGCGGACGTGGCGCAGTTGGTAGCGCATAACCTTGCCAAGGTTAGGGTCGCGGGTTCGAATCCCGTCGTCCGCTCGGAAATTTAATTATTAAATTAAACATTTATTAATTAAGTTTCTTGTTATTGGTGGAGTGGCCGAGAGGCGAGGCAGCGGCCTGCAAAGCCGCGTACACGGGTTCAAATCCCGTCTCCACCTCCAAAGAAAATAACTTTGGTCGGTTAGCTCAGTTGGTTAGAGCGCATCCTTGACATGGATGAGGTCGGAGGTTCGAGTCCTCTATCGACCACAAAATAATTAATTTATTTGATCCACTTGAACTACATCGCCAAATTCACCAGATTCTAGAACTGTGATTTTGTATCCATTAACGTCTAGGAATTCTCCTGGCAAGAGTGGAAGTTTTGCTAAACTCTTTTTTGGATTTGATACCACTTCTATTCCTTCTAATCCGTTAATTCTTACATCCATTTGTTTTGTATCAATAGTGTAAACAAGTGCACCAAATCTGTAGGATGGCCATTTAAAATTAAAGCCGCTTGCTCTGATTGATTCGACTGCTATTGCTTCATTTTCTGATATTGGGATCATTAAAAGTTTTTCATGTTTTCCATTTATTGTTGATGGCTTAATCCAATGGATAGAAGTTTTATCCGTTGGAGCACATCTAACTTGCTCTCCGTCAATGAATTTGGCTACAAGTTTGTCCCACGCCAAGAAATCCCCGACCGCCCCAGACATGTTTCCAAATGCACCCGTTAATCCTTCGTTGTGATCAAAAAGTGTTGCATTCATTAAATGCATAATTTCATGAATTTCGCCCATTGGTCCTCGCATATTTGCTGAACCTGATTTGATTGTTGTTGGGTGACCAGAAATATACAAACCTTGTAAAGGCTTACCTTCATCAGTTTTCAATTGATTAGCGCCTCCCCAGTTATAGAGTTCGTTCTTTGTGGTTCCTGGGGGTCCAACGAAAAATAATTTATGTACTCCCTCAAAATTTATGTCATTGTCAGAAATTTTTAGTACTTCATTTGCTAAGTCAATTGCACCATTTTTCTCACTGTAAGGTGCATCGTGAGGGGGAATTACAAAAGACGTTAAGTTCTTATCAATTTTGAAATACTGATCTGCAATTCTAACTTCATATTTTGATTCAACATCTGTCATGTTGTCGAGCGAAGTTTCCAGAAACTTCCAATATGTCGATAATTCTTTAACGGGATCCCCTGTGGCAGGAAAATCAGGTGTTTGAAATGGAATGATTTGAATAATTAAATCAGGAAATAAGTGTTCACCCGCTTCTTCTGCATTAATCCAATCAGAGTTAAATCTCTTCAAATCACAACGCTCAAAAGGAAGTAATTCCTCTTTTGACGTTTGCTGTGTTTTAGGTGTTTCTGTTGGTAAGTCTTTTACTAGGTATCTGAGTGTTGGTAAGCAGGTGATTCCCTTTAGATCTTTTTCGTATTGCTTCATTTCGCCCGTTAAAAAAGGATCTTCCTGACATTCTGATTTAAAAACAAATGTTGCTTCATCTAATGATCCAGATGGAGATGGATTTGAAGATGTTTGTGAGCTTGAAGAGTTGGAACAAGAAACTATTAAAAATGCAGAAAGAACTAAACTTAGATTTTTTGTCTTTCTAAGACTCAACATGGCATCACTGTAGTGCAAACATATGAAATTAACTTCACAAAAATAATTTAGAAATACTCCATATGGGTCAATACGGACATATAAATTGCTATATAGAAAGATGTCAGTCTTTGTGTAGAAGCTTTTACTAAACGACTAAATAGTGGATATAGCCTCGGAGAGGCTAAAAGGCACATATAACGAGTCCTCTATCGACCACAATTAATAATTTTTAACCACTATTTACCTAGCGATAAACTAATCTCATGGATTTAGACAAAGTCATCCTCTATTACGCCTTCACCCCTATTGCTGATCCAACAGCTTTGATGCTGTGGCAAAAAAATCTCTGTGAGACTTTAAATATCAAGGGTAGAATCATTATTTCTGAACAAGGAATCAATGGCACCCTTGGTGGAAAAATGTCAGATTTAAAAAAGTACGTTAAAGCCACCAAAGACTATCCAGGTTTTAATAAAATTGATTTCAAATGGTCTGCCGGAACTGGTAATGACTTTCCTAAATTAAAGATAAAAATCAAAGATGAACTAGTCCTTTTTGGCAAAACTGATGAAATCAAAGTGGGAGAAAAAGGCATCATCGGTGGTGGTATTCATTTACGTCCCGAAGAAGTAGACAAACTTGTGGCAGAAAGATCAGAGGATGTGGTTTTCTTCGATGGGAGAAATTCTTTTGAAGCAAAAATTGGTCGATTCAAAGATGCAGTAATCGCAAATACTTCTACGACCAGAGATTTCATTAAAGAGCTAGATAGTGGCAAATTTGACCACTTAAAAAACAAGGCAGTTATCACTTATTGCACAGGTGGAATTCGCTGTGAAATCTTATCGGTCTTAATGAAAAACCGTGGCTTTCAAGAGGTTTACCAAATTAAAGGTGGCATCGTTCGCTACGGAGACATGTATGGAGACACATCTCATTGGGAAGGTTCACTGTTTACCTTTGATGATCGACTAACCATTGATTTCAGTAACGATGTGAAACTACTGGGAACTTGTAAAAGGTGTGAAGCAAAAACCAAATCGTTCAGAAATTGTCTAAATGATGATTGCCATCAACTAGTACTGCTTTGTGATGATTGCTATGCAAACCATAAAGGTTTACCGTGCAAGCACGATCGTGAAACCAAAGCTAATCGCGAACTAGTTGGTTAATAACCAGCCATTGCTAAGAGCTCATTAGAGCCAAAAGCAAAAACATTCAAATCAAGACTTCCTCTAGGAATTCCATATTGTTGGCCATTGCCTCGATCTGTGTACTGCCAGAAAGTCCAATTCAAATCACAAGCAGATGAACTCCAAATTGTTCTTGAACAACCTCCTGAAGGCGTTGAAGCAGGGTTAGCTGTTTGAGAATAATTTGCCACCCACAAAGGACTAGCAGTTAGTGCTCCATTGAGTAAATAACCTCTAATGAAATTTAGGTTTGAATAAATAATTGCTGTTTTTCCCGTACGCTCTTTTACTCTTGCAGTAAACCCAAGTGAAAAATTAGTTACTACCGCTGCACTTGTTCCTGATGGTCTTGAGAAAGATTCAATATCTAACACAATTGGTAATACTCCGGGCACTAATCCGCCCAGGGAATTTAAATGATCAATTGGTAAATCTGCTTGTTGTTGTCCTGCTCCAAAAGCAGCGTCAGCACTAATTCCTCGCGGAATTAAAGCTGCGTGATAAATACCAGTTAATAAACCAGCTTCTCTGGCCGCGGGAAAATCAATTGAAGACCAATATTTTGCCGGTGCTGCTCCTAAAGGATGAGAATCTGTTCCTTTAATAAAAATATATCTCACACCTGCGTCATACATTTTCACAAAATTAATAGGAGCATTACCACCGTGTTGCCATCTGGAAATATCAGAACCAAGTATTCGATCCCCTGGTCCAACTCGTGCAGCAGCATTTGCTCTACCCCTAGCAAGTCCTGCTAAAACTAGTTTCTTCAATATTGCTTCTTGCGCTGCCACAATCTTCTTAATCTTTTCTGCTTCTTCAGCAGCTCTGGCACGAACTTTTGTTAACTCTGCAACAATTTCTGCTGATTTAATTTTCTTCTCAGCAATTTCAGCTTCTTTAACTTCTAGTTCTTTTTCTTTGATTTCAAGTGTGGCTTTGTCATCGTTTAAGATTTTTATAATTTTGCTGCTATTGGCAAGTAAAGATTGCAGTGAGTTAAATGTTGAAAGTGCTTCATTGGAATCTGCAGAGGAAAGAATGGCTTCAACTAAATAGAGCTCTTGTTGAGTGCCATCAATAAATGTTGCTCGAACTAAGTCATCAATCTGGGCTTGGACTCGATTAATTTCAGCAATAAGAGCATTAATTTCAGCAATTGTCTGCTCTCTTTGCCTTTGGGCTTCTTCCAGTTCAGCTCTAATTTTCTTATCTTCGGCAACTGCTTTGTTGAGTTCTTCGGTGGTCTTTTTCAAGACTTCTTGGGCTGCGCTTAGTTCCTTTTTGGATTGAGCAATTTCTGCCCGAGCATTATCAATTTCAGCATCTTTCGGGAAGGTCATCGCCGAGGCTGTGGTGGTGTGGGTGAAAGTCACAACTAACAAAATGATGAATAACTGCTTAAGGTATCTGATTTTTAGTCCCACCCTTAACACTATGCCATATTCGACTTGACTTAAAACGGACTTGAAATTGTGGGAAATATTGCATTTTTCATGCCAAGATATGAAGGTAAGAAACTCTACTTAAAGGAGCAATAAATGGGTGAAAAATCTAAGGGTTCAGTTAATAAAAAGAAACCTGCCGCAAAATCATTGAAAGAAAAAAGAGCAGCTAAGCAAGAAAAGAAAGCCTCAAAGTCTAACCAAGGCTAAATTTTAGTTATTTTTCTGCTGGAGCAGATTCTGAAACTGGAGTTTCAGGGGCAGGATCTGCAGCAGGTTCTACCTTCCACACTCGTGTTTGTAACCAAGTCACCGGATTAATCTTTTCATCGTTTGCGTTATGGGTTTCAAAGTGAAGATGTGATCCAGTGGTATGTCCTGAGGCTCCCACTAAACCAATTTTGTCTCCAACTTGTAAAACCTCACCTTTTTTAGCAATTCTTTTTGACATGTGGGCATACCAAGATGTTGTGCCATCAGAATGTTCCAAAATGATCAAACGACCATAAGCTTTTTTCCATCCAGCAAAAATAACTTTGCCTTCTACTACTGCTTTAATAACTGTGCCTCGAGGTGCTCGAATATCAATTCCGTCATGTCGTCTGCCAGCCCAACGTCTGCCCTTTTGGTTATAAACAGCTGATATCTCACCAATTACTGGCATCTTGTAAGGAAGAGATCGGCTGGAAGTTCCGCGAGCAGGTTGCTTGCCGCGTTGACCTTCTGGAATTACGGTTACTGCTTGTTCAGGGTTAAGTTGTGCAGCTACTTCTTCTTTAGTTGCTTCGTCATATTCTTTTTCAGATCTATTAACAGCTCTTTGTTCATCAAGTGCGATGAATATTTCGTTCCAACCAATTGGTCCTACTGAAGTTCCATCATCGATGTCACCGTTTTCAGCATAAAATTTAGAAACTGCTCTAGTTGTTGCTGGACCGTATTTGCCATTAGCAACAGGAATGTCATACCCAAGTTCCATTAATGCTGATTGCATTTTCTTCACAGCACTGTTTTCAACACCAGTTCTAAGGGCAGCAGATCCTGGATAGTCAGGAATCCCATCTGCGTAGGCAGGTGAGATTGAGATTGTGCTGGCTAATATTCCCGAAATAGTCAGGGTAACCAGGCGTCGTTTCAGGCGCATAACTAAAGACCCTACCAACTGGCTTGCCTTTGGGGTCAACCAAGGCGCGCCCGTGTGGAAAATTAGGGCTTAATGGTCACTTCGAGGCGATTTGAGTCGTCATCGGCACAGCCATTACTCATTGGGACCTCAAGTAGACCTTTAACCCCACTCAGGATCACAGCTCCTGTTGGGACAACGGATGTGAAATAGACAGTTTGACCAGTTTCAAAGCAGCCAACTGGGCTTGAAGTGGTTGCAAATAATTTTTTGTCTGGTGATTGATATTTACCAGTGGTGGCAATCAAAGATTTAGTGTTATTCCCACCAGCCACATTGGTAACAGAAAGTTGAATAATCCATTGACCTAATGAATCTTGGTAAATGGTGCCCGAATCCATCTGCACACCTTTACCCCAATAAATAGCTTTGATGTCATTGGCATATTGCCAGGTAACTTTTGGCAAAGATTTAACTCGGGAAGCAATGTTTACTTTGCTTCCTCCAGTTGAAGAAATTGACCAAGAAGTAATTTTTCCTGATTTATCAAATTTAAAATCAGAATAAGTTCCACTAAAACCTGGAGCAGCGGTAGTTAAAACCACTTTGCCAGTAGTGACTTTGGCAGTTCCCAAAGCGGCATTGGCAGGAGTTGTTCCTAAAGGTCTTCCCACAGTTGAAATTGAGCGCATGTATTTTTCAGTTGAGTAATAATTTTGAATCATAGAAACTGCAAGATCTGCTGAACCGGACAAATTTTTTCTAGTTAAACTCATTGAATCAGGATTACTTGAGGCAATGGCTTTAAACACAGCAGATACTTTTGCTTGTTGAGCTTTGGTAAGCGCAGTTGCGCCTTGGGCTGGGACAGACAATCCAGCTAGTAGTAATAGTGAGGTTAAAAGCAAAGAAGTCTTCTTTAAGTGTTTAATCATGTTTCAGATGTTACTCCCGTGGTTTAGGCTTTGCAAAGGAGCAACACTAAAACTCCCCTTGGTTTTAAACCATCAGGTGGAGACTAAACGGTTAGAAAGGGTGAATTTTTCAAGCGATGCTACAAATCTCTCCTGCCCCTGAAAAAGTACTTTCTGATTCAGAATTACTAAATCTTTATCCCTGGCCAAATAAGCCTTGGATCAGAGCCAATATGGTCCAATCATTAGACGGTGCTGTGACTGATCAAAATCAAAACACAATTTCTCTTTCCACAGATTCAGATAAACAAATATTTAGATTACTTCGTCAACTCAGCGAAGTAATTTTAGTTGGCTCAAGAACAGCTCAATCAGCACCATATTTAGATATAAAGATTAATGAACAAAACAAAGAATTAAGAAAAAAACTTAGACTCACTCAAAAACCAAGACTGGCGGTTGTTTCAAATAATTTGAATTTCACCAAAGAATGGTTTAAATCAAGAACAGATGATGAACAACCAATCATTTATACATCTCAAAGTAGTGAAGCAAATATCAGACCATTTGTGGGATTAGCTGAATTTGTTTTCTGTGGTCAAAAAGAATTAGATTTAAAAAGTGTGAAACAAGATTTGGTTAGACGCTCATTTAAAAGAATTTTATGTGAAGGCGGGCCCACTCTGCTCCATGGATTAATGAATAACAATCTGCTTGATGAATTAGATTTATCAATTGTGGCAAAGTTTTCTGAAAGCTCTGAATTGACCTCATTACTTAAAGGCACTAAATTTAGAATGCCAGTTAACTTCAAACCAATACATGTACTTCAAGAAAATCAAACAATTTTTATGCGTTATGTAACCGAAGGGCATAAATTCTAAATGAGTGAACAAATTTCAAATGAGAAACCAGATGGTAGTAAATACCCAGTCCAAAAAACAGATCAAGAATGGAAATCTGAATTATCAAATTTTGAATATCACGTATTAAGACAAGCTGGAACTGAACCTGCTTGGAGTGGTGAAGTTGAAAAAGGTGAAAACCTAACTTATGTTTGCCGAGGTTGTGATGCAAAACTTTTTACTTCCAATGAAAAATTTGATTCTCGATGTGGTTGGCCATCTTTTTGGTCACCCTTAGCAAAAGAGGCAATCATTGAATTGCCTGATTACTCAATGGGTCGATTAAGAGTTGAGGTTCGTTGTGCCAATTGTGGATCGCACTTAGGACATGTTTTCGAAGGTGAAGGCTTTGATACCCCAACAGATTTGCGTTACTGCATAAATGCGGTTTGTTTAAAATCTGCTGATTAAGTTTTCGCCCTCTTTCGGCGTTGCATCACTTCTGTCACACCAGTAACACTTAGAGTAAGGCAAGTGAAATTAGAAAATTCTGAATTTGAGCAATTAGTAGATGAAGTTCGTCGAGCTCCCCTAAGACCTGAAATCACCACTGAAGAAGTTCCCGCACCAATGCGTTTAGCACCCTTTGCTTTAGCAATATCTGCAGAAGTTTTAGAAGGCGAAGATGATTTAAGTAATGGTCGCTTAGTTTTACTTTTTGATCCAGCAGGTGTTGATGCTTGGAAAGGAAACACTCGCCTGGTTTCTTTTACTAAAGCTCGCGTTGAAGCAGATTTAGCAAGTGATCCACTATTGACTCAAGTTGGTTGGTCTTGGTTACTGGATTGTTTTGAACAAAGAGGAATAAAGGCAAATGAACTTTCTGGAACTGTTACTAGAACTTCCTCTGAGTCATATGGCGAACTAGATTCTCATCTTTTGGATGGAACTATTGAAATCAGAGCTTCTTGGACTGTGACTGAACAATTAGGTTTGCACGTTGCTGCCTGGGGAGATCTTTTGTGTCAAGCAGCAGGTTTACAACCTTTACCCACTGGAATGTCTCGCATTAAAAAGGCAAGATAACTTCCATTTAAGTCTCTGGAACTTTCCAGCTAAATTCAACGTCCGAGTCTTTAACTTGAAAACTAATTTAACTGCACTAATTGCCGATCATGATAAAAATATCGATCAATACTTAAAAGTATGCAAGGAAATTGGTGTTACCCACTGGATTCATTTATTCACTGGAAATCAGATTAGATCTCATTTTCGAAAATATGGCTCTCCCAAAATTGCTCTCATCTCAGAAAGAATTGGAGCAGAATATGGCATAAACCTTGCACAAGAGTTAAATAATTCAGGCTGTGACAATATTGTTTTATTTATATCAAAGAAAGATCCTGTAAGTGTTCAGCACATTATTAGCAAAAAAACAAGATCTTTAATTTTTAAAACCAAAAATACAAGACAAATGCCAAATTGGAAACTAGCACGAAAAGAAATCAAATTATTGCAACTTCTGTCTGATGGCAAAGCTGTAACTCTAATTGCTGAAGCATTCAAAGTACCTGTGTCTAGAGTGAAAAGTATGCTGGCTGATATTCGCAAAAAGACTGGTATTCATGACCGAGCCGCACTAGTTACAACTGCTCTGAGAGCTGGTGTGATTGGCTAGAGCCATATGTCGGAGTCATTGGAAGAAATTGCGTTAGAAGAAGCTGATTTTCTTACCCACATCACAAAACCAATTAGACAATTTCATTTAGTTGATAATCAAGAATCTTTAGAGGATTTTTGTAAAACTTTAGAAACTTTCCCAGAACCTTACGCCCTAGACGCTGAACGAGCTTCAGGATTTAAGTATTCGCAGCGTGCTTATCTGTTACAAATTTCTGCTGCCACTTCTGATATTTATTTAATCGATCCCATTGCCATGACGGATTTAACACCTTTGAGAAATTTGCTAAATAACAAATCTTGGATCTTGCATGCTGCTACGCAAGATTTGCCTTGTCTATATGAACTAGGGCTTAAACCTGGAGAAATATTTGATACCGAACTTGCAGCAAGACTGATGTCACTTCCCCATGTTGGTTTGGGTGGATTGTTAGAAGATGAATTGGAAATCACACTTGATAAAGAGCACTCTGCTGCTGACTGGTCAAAAAGACCATTGCCTCAAGATTGGTTAATTTATGCCGCCCTTGATGTTGAATTCTTACATCAATTAAGAAAAATCCTGATTGAAAAACTCACCGCGAGCAACAAACTAGAGCTTGCTAATCAAGAGTTTGCTTCCCTTTGTAACTGGCAATCCCCCGGTTTAAGACATGATCCATGGCGTCGAACTTCCGGAATGCATGAAGTTCGAGGTGGAATTGAATCTGCCATTGTTAGACAAATTTGGAATAAACGAGATGAAATAGCGAAAGAAAGAGATATTGCTCCTGGTCGAGTTTTAAATGATGCAGGCGTTGTTGAAATTGCTGCTAAAAAACCAAAAACAGTTGAAGAATTAAAATCTTTATCCAGTATTAAATATCGTCCAGCAAAAAATGATGCCAGTATTTGGTTTGAACAACTCCAAATTGCCTTACAACTAACTCCTGATCAATGGCCTGTTAAACAAAAAGGAATTGAAACCTATCCCGCACCAAAATCATGGTTGGAAAAAAGACCTGAGGCCTATCAACGCCTGCAATTTGTGAAAAGTGCTCTGCATCAACTTTCAGAAGAAGTACAAATTCCTGTTGAGCATCTCTGCTCCCCGGACCTTGTGAAGCGTTGGTGTTGGGATAAACCCAGTGCTGATGAGAGCTCTACCTCTCTTTGGCTCACTGAGCATGGGGCAAGGGCCTGGCAGGCTGAGAAATTGACCCCGATATTGCTCAAATCATTAGACAACCCCAAGGTTGACGAATTCGAGGAATTGGGTTAGGTTGGAAGTAACTGCCAAATAAGGAAAACCCCCAATGCTCGCAGGTCTGTTAATCGGTCTTCGTGAAGGTTTAGAAGCATCCCTAATCGTGGGAATTTTAATTGCCTATTTGGTAAAAATCGATCTTCGCAGTCGCATCAAAGCTGTTTGGACAGGTGTTATTACAGCCGTAATTTTTTCCATTGTTTTAGGTATCGGAGTTGCACTAACTTCTGAGTCATTAACTGAATTTGCAGAGAAATTTTTCGCAGGCACAATGAGTTTTATTGCAGTTGGTTTTGTAACCGGAATGATTTTCTGGATGCGAACAGCCTCTAAAGGATTAGCAAAAAGTTTAAGAACACAAGTTGACGGTGCCCTAATAACTGGCGGAGCATTTGGATTGG
Organism: Actinomycetota bacterium; assembly: GCA_046051325.1. Classification (GTDB taxonomy): domain Bacteria; phylum Actinomycetota; class Actinomycetes; order S36-B12; family UBA5976; genus ATZT02. The sequence continues at coordinate 19,114 of JBJOOK010000002.1, forward strand.
CAATGCTTTCTTTTGCAGCTGTTGCTCGCGAAGGTGTTGAAACTGCAATTTTCTTATGGGCTTCAGCACAAAATTCAGGAAGCATGCCAACTCTAGTTGGTGGCTTTACAGGTATCGCAATTTCAATTTTCTTAGGTTACTTAATTTATCTAGGTGCAGTTAAATTAAATCTTTCAGTTTTCTTTCGCATCACAGGTTTACTCTTAATTGTGGTTGCAGCCGGAGTATTGACCTACGGTATTCATGAATACCAAGAATTAGGATGGTTACCAGGAATTAATTCAATTGCATACGATATTTCAGGTTCAATTGATCCAACCGGATTTGTGGCAACCATGTTTAGAGGATTACTAAGCTTAAGAACTTCCATGAGCTGGTTAGAAGTATTTGCTTATCTTTCCTACATTGTGATTGTTGCAGCAATTTTCTTAAGACCTTCACGTGTAGCAAAAACAGTTAAAGAAGAAATAAAGATTTCTTAATTCTTTCTTTCACTAAATGCATTATCAAGTCTTGCCACTGCTTCAATAATTTCTCTAGAAATATCTTGGGCAGTTAAACCTATTTCTGACATAATTTGGGCACGACTGCCATGATTCAAGAATTTTTCTGGAATACCAAAGTCTCTTTGTGGAGTGTAAATGTTTTTATCTCTTAAGAATTGAGAAATGCCTGCTGCTACTCCCCCAGATTTAGAGTTATCTTCCACAACAGCAATTAAGCGATGTTTGGCAGCCAGGGTAGATAAGTAATTTGGTAAAGGTTTAATCCAACGAGGATCAATCACAGTTACACCTACGCCTTGATCACTTAAACGTTGTGCAACATCTAAGGCCAAATTTGCCATTGCTCCAATTGATACAAGCAATACATCTTCTTCGCCTTTTTTATTCAAAATATCTATGCCTTCAATTCGTTCCATTGCAGGAACAGGTTGGGCAATTGCACCTTTAGGAAATCTCAATACAGTTGGCTTATCTTTAACAGTGACAGATTCTCTTAATAATTCCCTTAAGGTGGAAGCATCTCTTGGTGCAGACAGCATCAAATTAGGAACTACTTGCAAGATTGATAAGTCCCACATGCCGTTATGACTTGCTCCATCATCACCAGTTATTCCCGCTCTATCAAGCACAAATGTCACACCGGCGTTATGAAGGGCTACATCAAGTAACAATTGATCAAAAGCTCTATTTAAGAAAGTTGCATAAATTGCAACTACAGGGTGCAATCCCCCAAATGCCATTCCTGCTGCTGAAGTTGTGGCATGTTGTTCTGCGATTCCAACATCAAATATTCGATCCGGAAATTGTTGGGCAAATTTATCTAGTCCAGTTGGTCCAAGCATTGCGGCAGTAAGGGCAACGATGTCTTTTCTCTCTTTGCCAATTGCCACTAATTCGTCACTAAATACTGAGGTCCAAGTTGTGGCTGAAGCATTTACTGGTTTTCCAGTTGAAGGATTAATAATTCCAGTGGCATGGAATTTTTCAGCTTCATCTTCTAGAGCTGGGGCATATCCTTTACCTTTTTCGGTAATGACATGAACCATTACTGGTCCATTAAATCTTTTTGCTACCTGAAGGGCATTTTCTATTAAATCTTCATCGTGACCATCAACTGGTCCAATGTATTTAAGTCCTAAATCTTCAAACAAACCTTGTGGTGCAAATACGTCTTTAATTCCTTTTTTCATGCCATGCAAAGCTTCGAATACGGGTCTACCAATTGGAGATTTCAATAAGGTTTCTTTACCCCAATCAAGAACTTTTTCATACATATCGTTAGTTCTTAAAGATGCTAAATGTGTAGATAGTCCACCAATAGTTGGTGAATAAGAACGACCGTTGTCGTTAACAATTATTACTAATGGACGATGAGTTTGTGATGCAATGTTATTTAGAGCTTCCCAACTCATGCCACCTGTTAAAGATCCATCTCCTACAACTGCCACAACATGGCGATCCTTTAATTCACCCGTTTGCTCATAAGCTCGGGCAATTCCATCAGCCCAAGATAAAGCAGTTGATGCATGGGAATTTTCCACAATGTCATGTGCTGACTCACCTCTTGCTGGGTATCCAGAAATTCCATCTTTCTTTCTTAATTCATTAAATTGATCTAGTCTTCCGGTAAACATTTTGTGAACGTATGACTGATGTCCGGT
>JBJOOK010000003.1:0-25990 GCA_046051325.1 Actinomycetota bacterium
TAATTCATCTTTTACTGCAGAAGTCATGGCCATATGTTCCATTTTGACACAACTTCACCGGCGTGTCAGATTGTTTCAAATATATTTTTGATTATCGATGAAGATGAGTCACATTAGTAACATTAGTTACTAAAAACAACTTTTGTTACTTATTCTTTCCCTAAATCTCTATGTACAACTCTTACTTTCGCACCATTACTTTTCAATTCTTGAGCAACTTTTTCAGCAATTGTCACACTTCGATGTTTACCACCTGTGCAACCAATAGCAACGGTTACATATTTTTTGCCTTCTCGGACATATCCCGGGGTTGTAACATTGATTAATTCATTTATTGTTTTGGAGAAATTCTCAGCACCGTCTTGCTTGAGTACAAAATCTTGAACTTTTTTATCTAAACCTGTGAGTTTTTTCAAATCCTCTTCCCAGAAAGGATTTGCTAAAAATCTCACATCGAAGACAAAATCGGCATCTACTGGAATTCCGTATTTGAATCCAAAAGACAAAATTGTGGCCTGAAATGTTGCAACATCACTTTCGAACGTTTTTTCAATAACACTTCTAAGTCCAGGCGATGACATATCTGAAGTGTCAATTACCACATCAGCATTGGCTCTGAGATCTCCCAATAGTTCTCTTTCATTTTGCAAACCATCTAATACTCGACCATCACCTTGCAATGGGTGTGGTCTTCTACTGCCTTCAAATCTTCTCACAAGAGAGATATCCGATGCTTCTAGAAAAAGTACTCGAACTTCCCAATTATCTTTTTTAACTTCAGCAAGTGCTTTGTCCAAATTAGAAAACAATATTCCACCACGAACATCAACTACTACTGCAATATGACTTGCTACACCTTGAAGTTTTACATCATTTAATGCGGAATTTAAAACTGATGGTGGCAAGTTATCAATAACAAACCAGCCCAAATCTTCCAAAGCTCTTGCCGCAGTTGACCTGCCGGCACCTGACATGCCTGTGACAATTAGAACTTCAGGATTACTCATGTTTATAGTCTGCCCTATTGCCTTAACTTTCGATGATTTCCCCGGTTAAAGGATCGAATTTGGTGGGAACATCTTTCAGAGTCTGCATAATGTTTGTGGCTATTTCGGAAGTAATTCCAGGCACTGCCAAAAGTGATTCTAAGTTTTGTTCTCGAATCGTGCTCACTGAGCCAAAAGTGTCTAATAGGGTTTTAATCTTTTTCTCCCCTAAGCCTTTGATTCCATCTAATTCACTAGCTAGTGAAGCCTTTGCATGACGCATTCTGGTTTTAGTGATTGCAAAACGATGAGCTTCATCTCTTATTCTTTGGACTAAAAATAATGCTTCACTATTTCGAGGCAACAATATTGGATCTTTAACGCCAGGTTTCCACAATTCTTCAAGTCTTTTGGCAATTCCAATGGTCTCAATATCTGAAAGTCCTAATTCATCTAATGCCTCTCGTGCAGCATTTACTTGAATTTGTCCTCCGTCAACCAATAGCAAACTTGGTCGGTAAGCAAAACTTTTCTTTTCAGTTTTGTTTTCTTCATCATTTTCATCAACCAGATATCTGAATCTTCTAGTTACGGTCTCATGAATTGCTCTTGGATCATCTTGGCCTTCGAAAGATTTAATGTTAAAGCTTCGGTAATGCTTTTTCTGAGCTATGCCATCTTCAAACACAACTAGGGATGCAGTGGTACTGGTTCCTGAGATATTGGAAACGTCTATACATTCGATTCTTAACGGTGGTTGTTCCAAATCCAAAGAATTGGCTAATTCTTCCAAAGCTTTAGTTCTACTCAATAAATCAGCAGAGCGTTTAAGTTTGTGCATGGTCAGATTTTGCTCTGAATTCTTCTCACTTGTTTCCATAAGCTTTCGCTTATCACCGCGTTGAGGTTTTCTGATTTCAACAGTTTTCTTTGCATTTTCAGATATCCATTTAGTAACCGAATCTATTTCGGATATTTCCTGATTAATTAAGATCTCTTTAGGTATGGCATCGCCTTCTAATTCACCATAAAGTTGAACGAGTAAATCTTCAAAATGTTCTGGCATGGTTTTGTGATCTATGCGATCTGAAACAAAAGATCTTTCACCCTTGATTTGGCCCTGTCGAACATGGAATATTTGAGTTGACAAGTGCAAATCATCAGAGGTTAAAGCAATTAGATCAGCGTCTGTTTCGTCATCAAAGACAATTGCATTTAGTTCAACAACTTTCGTTAAGGCTCCCAATCTGTCCCTAAATCGAGCTGCTTTTTCAAATTCTTGATTGGCGCTAGCTTTACTCATCTCAAACTCAAGATCTTTAAATATTGACTTGGTATTTCCATTCAGGAAATTAACTACGTTTGTGACAATCGATCCGTATTCTTCTTTATTTACTCTTCCAACACAAGGAGCTGCACATCTTTCAATATCACCTAACAAGCAAGGTCTCTTCATTAATTGATGTCTTCTATAAACTGTGTCCTTGCAAGATCTGATTGGGAAAACTCTAATTATTTGTTCCATTGTTTGTCTTATTGCCCAAACATGGGTGAAGGGGCCGTAATATTTATTACCTTTCTTTTTGGCTCCCCTTGTAACAGCTATTTGTGGAAATTCGTCTTTCAAGGTCAAGGTCAAGTAAGGATAAGTTTTGTTATCTCGAAATCTAACATTGAATCTTGGGTTGAATGCTTTGATCCAGGTAAATTCCAATTGCAAAGCTTCAACTTCGTTATGAACAGTTACCCAATCAACCATCGCTGCCGTTTTCACCATCATTGCTGTACGCGGGTGAAGATTACTTATATCTGTGAAATAACTATTTAATCGATTTTTTAAATTCTTTGCTTTACCAACATAGATAACTGTTTCATCTGCCGTTTTAAATCGATACACACCTGGAAGTTCAGGTACATTTTTTGGCCGATATAAAGATGGATCTGCCATTGTTAACCAGCTTTACTAGTTGAATTCTTTAAAATTTGAGCCAAGTATTTACCGGTATAACTACCACTTGCTTTGGCAACTTGTTCAGGTGTTCCTTGAGCAACAACTGTGCCGCCTCTAAAACCACCTTCAGGCCCCATGTCGATTACCCAATCAGAATTCTTAATGACATCTAAATTGTGTTCAATAACAATTACCGTGTTTCCAGAATCGACTAATCTTTCTAGAACTCCCAGGAGCTTTCGAACATCTTCGAAATGTAATCCTGTGGTTGGTTCATCAAGTACGTAAATTGTTCTTCCAGTGCTTCGTCTTTGCAATTCTGTAGCAAGTTTTACTCTTTGTGCTTCTCCACCAGAAAGTGTTGGTGCAGATTGACCTAGTCGAACATAACCCAATCCCACATCCACAAGTGTCTTTAAGTGTCTAGCGATTGCTGGAACCGATTCGAAAAATACTAAAGCTTGCTCAATTGGCATATTTAAAACATCACTAACAGTTTTACCTTTGTAGTGAACTTCTAATGTGTCGCGGTTGTAGCGTGCTCCCTGACAAACTTCACAAGGTACATAAACATCAGGTAAAAAGTTCATTTCTATTTGAATCGTTCCATCACCAGAACAAGGCTCACATCTTCCACCTTTAACGTTAAAGCTGAAGCGTCCAGGTTGATATCCTCTGATTTTTGCTTCGCTAGTTTCTGCGAAAAGTTTTCGCACGTTATCAAAAACACCTGTGTATGTCGCAGGGTTACTTCGCGGAGTTCTTCCTATGGGGCTCTGGTCAACATGTACCACTTTGTCTAAATGCTTAATTCCTTCAACTTTTTTGTGTTGTCCAGGCACCACTCTTGCTTGATGAAGATCTCTTGCCAATGTTGAGTACAAAATGTCATTAACCAAAGTTGATTTACCTGAACCACTAACACCTGTGACGGCAACAAACACACCCAACGGAAATTCGACAGTAACTTTCTTTAGGTTATTTTCTTGCGCTTCAACAACTTTAATCATTCTTTCTTTATCTATAGGACGACGCTTTTTAGGAACAACCACACTCTTTCTACCCGAAATGTAATCACCGGTGATTGATTTCTTGTTATTTTCTAAATCTTTAACAGTTCCGCTAGAAACAACGTAACCACCATGCTCACCTGCGCCTGGTCCAATATCAACAACCCAATCAGCAGCTCTAATGGTTTCTTCATCATGTTCAACAACAATCAAAGTATTTCCTAGATTTCTTAGCCTAATTAATGTATCAATTAATTTTTTGTTATCTCTTTGATGCAAACCAATACTTGGTTCATCCAAGACGTAAAGAACGCCTACTAAACCAGAACCAATTTGAGTAGCCAGACGAATTCTTTGTGCTTCACCACCTGAAAGAGTTCCAGCTGCTCTATCTAAAGATAGATAATCCAACCCCACATCCAGTAAGAATTGCAATCTTTCAATAACTTCTTTCAATACTCTTTGAGCAATTGCCATCTCTCTTTTACCAAGCTTTAGTGAAGTTATAAATTCGGTAACTTCACCTATGGACATAGCGCTCATCTCGGCAATGTTTTTGCTACCGATTTTTACTGCCAATGAAACAGGTTTTAGACGTGCACCTTTACAAGTTTTACAAGGTTTCTGACGCATAAAACCTTCGAGATGCTCACGGGCTGCATCAGAATCTGATTTCTCATGACGGTTGTGAATATTTTCAATTACACCTTCAAATTCAGTCCAGTATGATCTTTGTCTGCCATATGAATTCTTGTATTTAACATTGATATTGCTTTCATATCCATAAAGCAAAGAATTCTTAGTTTTGTCGGATAATTTTTTATATGGAGTATCTAGTGAGAATTTCAGATCTTTCGCCACTGCTTCAAGAAGCCTTGCCCAATATCCTTCTGAAGATGAATTTGCCCAAGGTGCAATTGCACCTTCACCGATAGATAAATCCTTATTAGGAATAATTAGATCTTCATCAACCTCTAGATGATTTCCCAAGCCACTACATTCAGGACAAGCTCCAAAGGGTGAATTGAATGAGAAAGATCTTGGTTCTAGTTGATCAAAAGATATTTCACAATTTGTACAGGCTAAATGCTCTGAATAAACTCGCTCTTTATTCTTTGATTTTGCTGGTTCATCAACGAAATCCAAAACAACTGTGCCATTTGCAAGTCTTAACGCTGTTTCTACCGAATCGGTAATTCTCTGTCTTGACTCAGCTTTAACGCTTAATCGATCAACCACCACATCAATGTTGTGTTTTTCTTGCTTCTTTAATACTGGAACTTCATTTAAAGCATAGGTTTCACCATCAATTCGAGCTCTAGAAAAACCTTGGGTTTGTAATTCTTTGAATAAATCTTGATACTCACCTTTTCGTCCACGAATAACTGGCGCCAACACTTGGAATTTTGTTCCGGCAATCAATTCCAAAACTTGGTCAACAATTTGTTGAGGTGTTTGTCTATGAATTACTACACCACATTTTGGACAGTGTGGAGTGCCAGCTCTGGCATAAAGAAGTCTTAAATAATCATGAACTTCGGTAATGGTTCCAACTGTGGAACGAGGATTTCTATTAGTTGATTTTTGATCGATTGAAACTGCAGGCGATAAACCTTCAATAAAGTCAACATCAGGTTTGTCCATCTGACCCAAAAACTGTCTGGCATAAGCAGACAAACTTTCAACATAACGACGTTGCCCTTCGGCAAAAATTGTGTCAAAAGCTAGTGAGGATTTACCTGAACCAGATAAACCTGTGAAAACAATCAGAGCATCTCTTGGAAGCTCTAATGAAACATCTTTTAAATTGTGCTCTCGAGCCCCACGAACAATTAATTTATCTGCAACAGCTGAGCCATGTCTTTTAGTCTCAGTTTTCTTAGGAGTTGTTGCAGTCATTTAACAAAGGTTAATGCTTGAGCGTATTTTACGCTTCTTCAACTCCAGGATGATCCCTTTTGATATCAGCGATGGCACTTCCAGAGGCTTGTTGGCCTGGCTTGTGCGCAAGTTCTGGATGAAGCTTTGTTTGACGAAGGGAGGCAAAAATTGTCAGAGCCAAAACTCCCACAATCACAGCAAGAGAAAACGGTGTTGATATTTCAGGAGCAGATTCAAATCCATTTTCATGTGCAGCGTGAAATATTAATTTCACTCCGATGAATCCCAAAATTACCGATAATCCATAGGACAGATATATCAATCGATCCAATAAACCATCAAGCATGAAATACATCTGGCGAAGTCCCATTAGTGCAAACGCATTTGCCGTAAAGACGATGTATGCATCATCAGTTAAGCCAAATATTGCGGGAATGGAATCCAGAGCAAATAAAATATCTGTTGTAAAAATGGCAATCATAACGATGAACAAAGGAGTGAAATATTTCTTGCCCTCTATTTTTACGATGAACAAACCTTCGTGATATTTAGGAGTCACAGGTAAATATTTTTCAGCTAATTTGAGAATCTTATTTTGAGATGGATCACTTTCTGTGCCATGGTTTGATGCAAGCTTGTAAGCCGTATAGAGCAAGAAAGCACCAAAAATAAAAAACACCCAACTAAATCGAGCAATTGCTGCTGCTCCGACAATAATAAAGAGGAATCTTAAAACTAATGCACCAATAATTCCCACTTGCAAAACTTCTTGTTGATAAATGGCAGGAACAGCAAAAGCTGAAAGAATAATTACAAAGACAAAGAGATTATCGACACTTAAACTGTATTCGGTAATCCATCCAGCAAAAAATTCAAATCCTGCATCCTGACCTTTTATTCTCCACATTCCTACGCCAAACAAAATGGCTGCACTTATGTAAACCACAACCCATTTAGCTGCTTCACGAAATTGAACAACGTGTGGATGTCTTTTGGCATAGATAAATTCACCGGTGTAAACAGCCAAAAAAGCTAAAATTGTTACAATCCAAACCCAAAGTGGTTCTTGCGTGTTCATTTTTTAACGTTTCCCATCATGCATGTCCGGCAGCCACCATTTGGCGCAGTTCTTTTTTGAGTTCATGAATCTCATCACGATAGCGAGCCGCTAGTTCGAAATTCAATTCCGACGCGGCTAATTTCATTTGAGCTGAGAGTTCAGTTATCAAATTTGCGAGATCTTGAGCAGGACTTGCACCATCTTTTTTGTCTTTTCTCAATTTCTTGATACTCATGGCTTCTTCCAGCACCATTTCAGTATCAGAATCTTCTTTGATAATTGAGTCGTTGATATCTGAGATCTTTTTGCGAAGTGGTGTTGGATCTATGCCATTAGCTAAATTGTGTGCAACTTGTCTTTCACGTCTTCGATTAGTCTCATCAAGTGCTTTTCTCATTGACTTGGTGATGTTGTCGGCATACATAATTACCTGTCCATCAACGTTTCGAGCTGCTCTGCCAATTGTTTGAATTAAAGATTTTTCCGATCTTAAGAATCCTTCTTTGTCAGCATCAAGAATGGCAACTAGGGAAACCTCGGGTAAATCCAAACCTTCACGTAACAAGTTGATTCCGACCAGGCAGTCAAATTCACCTATTCTTAATCCTCGCAACAATTCCACTCGTTTTAAAGTATCGATTTCCGAATGCAAATACCTAACTCTCATATCCTTTTCCAGGAAGTAATCAGTTAGATCTTCTGCCATCTTTTTGGTCAAAGTCGTTACTAATGTTCTTTGCCCTTTCTCAGCTCTTACTTTTATTTCGTGTAGCAAATCATCAATTTGACCTTTTGTAGGTCTGACTTCTACTTCAGGATCTACAAGACCGGTTGGTCTAATAACTTGTTCAACAACAGAGGTTACTTTTCCAAGTTCATAAGGTCCAGGTGTAGCAGACAGATAAACAGTTTGACCAACTCTTTCTTCAAATTCAGCAAACTTTAGTGGACGATTATCCATTGCACTGGGGAGTCGAAATCCATATTCAACAAGAGTTCTCTTGCGTGATGCATCTCCTTCATACATACCCCCAATTTGAGGAACTGCGACATGAGATTCGTCAATTACTAAAAGAAAATCTTCGGGAAAATAATCTAGTAAACAATTTGGAGCACTACCTGGAGCACGATCGTCAAAATATCGAGAGTAGTTCTCGATACCCGAACAAAAACCTAATTCGCGAATCATCTCTAAATCAAAAGCAGTTCTCATCTTTATTCTTTGAGCTTCAAGCAACTTGTTTTGGCTTTCTAGTTCTTTGACTCGATGCATCAGTTCAACTTCAATGGCAGAAAGTGCTTTTGCCGTTTGCTCCGGACTTGCCACATAATGAGTAGCAGGAAAAATAAACATTTCTTCATCATCAGTCAAGATTTCACCTGTTAAAGGATGAAGAGTCATAATGCGTTCAATTTCATCGCCAAACATTTCAATTCGAACAGGATGTTCCTCATAGGCAGGAAAAATTTCTACAGTGTCGCCTCTAACGCGAAAAGTGCCGCGCTCAAACGCGTAATCATTTCGGGTGTATTGGATATCTACTAATTGACGAAGAAGTTTGTCACGAGAAAAGTCTTGGTTTTTTCTAATTCGAATAGCTTGCTTTACATATTCTTCAGGGGTTCCTAATCCATAAATACAAGAAACAGTTGCCACTACCACAACATCTCTTCTAGTAAGAAGGGCACTTGTTGCAGAATGTCTAAGTCTTTCTACTTCCTCATTAATACTTGAGTCTTTCTCAATGAAGGTATCGGTTTGAGGAACATAGGCTTCAGGTTGGTAATAGTCGTAATAGGAAACGAAGTACTCAACAGCATTGTTAGGGAGCATTTCCCGTAACTCGTTGGCAATTTGAGCGGCAAGTGTTTTATTTGGTTCAATGATTAAAGTTGGTCGCTGTAATTTCTCAATTAACCAAGCAGTCGTCGCAGATTTTCCCGTACCAGTAGCACCTAAAAGTACGACGTGCTTTTCACCTTTACGGATTCGTTCTTCTAAATCCTTTATTGCTGCAGGTTGATCTCCTGCTGGTTCATAGTCTGCTTCAACTTTAAAAGGAGCTACAGTTCTGATCAGGTCATTAACTGGTCTCATTTTAAGATTTAAAATTTCTCTCTTGAAGTGTTTGCCATATTTTTTCTACATCAGCTTCTAGTTGATCAAGATTTCCATCATTGACAATTAAGAAATCAGCGGCCGCCTTGCGCTCATCATCACTTACCTGTTTTACCATCCGAGCAGTAGCTTGTTCCGTAGTTAATCCCCTTTGGGCAAGTCTTTCAAGTCTATTTTTCTCACTAGAGATAACTATTACTAAAAAGTCAAAAAGTGATTCCATTTTCTTTTCTAAAAGCAGAGGAATTTCATTTACAATTATGGTTTCTGAAGTGTGTTGATCAATTATCTGATTGGTTTTGTTTCTCACCAATGGATGAATAATATTTTCTAAGTCTTTCAATGCCGCGTCATCTTTAAATACAATTTGAGCCAATTTTGCTCTATCAATGTAGCCTTCAGAGTTTACATAGTCTTTACCAAAGCGATCTATGACTTGTTGAAAACCTGGTGTTTGAGGTTCTATAACCTGGCGCGCTAGTTCATCTGAGCGAATTACTACGGCACCTTTTTGAGAGAACAAGTCGGCAACGGTGCTTTTTCCAGCACCGATGCCGCCTGTTAATCCAACTTTCATGTTGGCTTTTAAATCTGAACTAGTTTGAATCTAGTTTGTCGCTTAACGCGGCAAGTTCAGGATTGGCAACTTTGGTATCTTTTTCAACTTGCCACTTGGCAAGTGCGTCAGAATATTGCTTTTCCCATTCTTTCTTTTGATCTTCAAAACCAGATTTCCATTCGCCTGTTTCAGGATTAAATCCTTCTGGTCCAATGTATTTTCCAGCTGAATCATATGCAGGTGGCATTCCGTATTGATACGGATCAAATGAAGCTCTTGCTTCGCCAGTTTCGCCAGCTTGCTTAACAGAAAGAGAAATTCTTCTGCGTTCTAAATCAATGTCAATGATTTTTACAGTGACTTCTTGATTTACTTGGACAACTTGTTCTGGAATTTCAACTTGGTTTTCTGAAAGTTCAGAAATGTGTACAAGTCCTTCGATGCCATCAGCAACGCGAATAAATGCTCCAAATGGAACAAGTTTGGTAACTTTTCCGGGAACTACTTGGTTGATTTGATGAGATCTTGAGAATTGTTGCCATGGATCTTCTTGAGTTGATTTCAAGGAAAGAGAAACTCTTTCGCGTTCCATATCAACTTCTAGAACTTCCACAGTAACTTCTTGTCCAACTTCAACAACTTCTGAAGGATGTTCAATGTGCTTCCACGACAATTCAGAAACGTGAACAAGTCCGTCAACTCCACCTAGGTCAACAAAAGCACCGAAGTTAACGATGCTCGAGATTTGACCGGTTCGAATTTGACCCTTTTGTAATTGGTTTAAGAATGTGGAACGAACAGCAGATTGTGTTTGTTCTAACCATGCACGACGAGATAACACAACGTTGTTGCGATTCTTGTCTAGTTCAATAATTTTAGCTTCGATATCTTTACCAATGTATGGAGAAAGATCTCTTACTCGACGCATTTCAACTAGAGATGCTGGTAAGAATCCACGAAGACCAATATCAACAATCAAGCCACCTTTAACAACTTCGATGACATGACCTTTAACAATTCCATCTTCATTTTTAACTTTTTCAATGTCGCCCCAAGCTCTTTCATATTGAGCTCTCTTCTTGGAAAGAATTAAACGACCTTCTTTGTCTTCTTTTTGTAAGACTAAAGCTTCGATACGATCTCCTGGTTTAACAATTTCACTTGGATCAATATCGTGCTTAATGGAAAGTTCACGAGAAGGTATTACACCTTCTGTTTTGTAACCGATGTCTAATAGAACTTCATCACGGTCAATTTTTACGACGATTCCTGAGACTAAGTCTCCGTCATTAAAATATTTAATAGTCGCATCAATTGCGAGTAATAATTCTTCTGGAGTTCCAACATCATTTATTGCAACGATCGGACTTGCGCTAGTAGTTGTGGACATTAACTTCTTCTCTATAGTGACTCGGACCTTCCGAGCCTTTGTAAAGATTAGTTGAGGGTGGTAACTCAACTCATAAGTGCCTAGTGAGCAGCCTCATCCCACGAAGAACCCACTCCAATTGAGACATCTAATGGAACTAATAGCGGGGCAGCCTTGGCCATGGCTTCTCGTGCAAGTTTTTCTACCTGGTCCTTCTCCCCTTTAGCTACTTCGAAAACCAATTCGTCGTGAACCTGCAAAAGCAATCTTGATTTCAATTTCTCACTCTTTAACAGTGAGTCCGCATTAAGCATTGCTTGTTTAACAATGTCTGCCGCACTTCCTTGAATTGGCGCATTAAGTGCCATGCGCTCAGCCATTTCTCTTCTTTGGCGGTCTGGATTTGTTAAATCTGGAAAATATCTTCTTCGTCCCATAATTGTTTCGGTGTAACCAAGTTTTCGAGCAACTTCAACAACATTTGCTAAATAATCTCTAACTCCACCGAATCTTTTAAAATATTCATCCATCAATTTCTGAGCAGCGCTTACTTCGATATCGAGTGATTGACTTAATCCGTATGCGCCCATTCCATAAGCAAGACCATAAGAAATAGCTTTTATTTGTCTGCGCAGTTCTGCATCAACCTCATTAGGTTTAACGCCAAACACTAAAGCAGCTGAAGTTGTGTGTAAGTCCTCACCAGATTTGAAAGCTTCAATCAAACCAGGATCTTTTGAGAGATGAGCCATGATTCGCATTTCAATTTGGCTGTAATCAGCAGTTAACAAACATTCATAGTCTTTTGCTGAGATGAAACAATCTCTAATTCTTTTTCCTTGATCTGTTCTAATTGGAATATTTTGCATATTAGGTTCTGTACTTGATAGTCGTCCAGTAGAAGTAACCGTTTGATTAAAAGTGGTGTGAATTCGATTATCTTTAGCCGCAAGTGGAATCAGAGAAACGACAGTTTGTTTCAATTTGGTGATATCTCGCCAACTTAAAATGGAAGAAAGTACTGGATCTTTTGTTTTAGCAAATAGATCTGTTAAGGCTTCGGCATCAGTTGTAAAACCAGTTTTTGTTTTCTTGGTCTTAGGTAATTTTCTTTCATCAAAAAGCACGGTTTGTAGTTGCTTAGGAGAACCCATATTGAATTCATGCCCCACTATTTTGAAGGCATCTTTTTCATAACCATTGGCCAATTTCTCAAATTCAATTGACAAATTGTTTAGCCTTGCCATATCTACTGCAATACCGATAACTTCCATCTCGGCCAAAACCTTTACTAAAGGTAATTCAAGTTCATTTAGTAACTTAGTTAGATTTTTCTCTTCGATTTGAGGCATCTGTGCAAAGTGGAGTTGATAAATAGCATTGGCTCTATTAGCCAAACTTTCAACATTTAAAGATTCATCCCCCAGTGCTAATTGACCGTCATTTTCATTTGCAAGCTCTGGCACAAAACCCAAAACTCTCATTGCTACATCTTCTAATTCGTAACTTCTCAAACCTGGGTTGACTAAATATGCACTAATTTCGGTGTCTGCCAATAAACCACTAAATTCTAACTTCTTACTCAATGCGATTTGGTAAAAATCTTTGGCGTTGTGGACAATCTTTTGAATCTTGCTATCGGTGAGTAAATCCTTTAATACCTTTACGTCTTCAGTGGAAAGATCTTCGTCACTAAACGCAATTCCAGAATTAGAATTCGCTATTCCCCAAGCAAGACTTGAGATGTTTTGAGCAAAACCTTCAAATTGCACATCCAAAGCAATTGCATCAATTGAATGTGTTGACATCCATTTATTTAGTTCACCTGGTTTGTAACTTGTTACATTAAACGAACTTGATGTACTTTTCTTGGTTGATTCTTTTGCTGGAGCACTATTTCCGAGTAAACGCTCCCTTAAAGACTTAAATTCAAGCTCGGTAAAAACTTTATTTACTTCATCAACATCAGGACCCTTAACTGCCAATTGATCAACAGATATTTCTAGCGTGACATTTTTGACTAATTCCGTCATTTTTCGGTTTAGTTTTACTTGATCAATATTTGCTCTTAAAGCTTCGCCAACTTTTCCAGATATTTCATCAGCGTGCTTAATTAATTCATCTAAGTTCCCATATTCCTTAATCCACTTAACAGCTGTTTTTTCTCCCACACTTGGAACAGATGGCAAATTATCTGAAGGATCTCCTCTTAGTGCGGCAAAATCTGGATATTGCGCAGGTGTTAATTCATACTTTTCAAGAACTGCTTGCGGTGTCATTCGTGCAATATCTGAAACGCCTTTGCGGGCATATAAAACTGTTATCGAATCATTTACTAATTGATACGAGTCTCTATCTCCTGTAAGAATTGAAACTCTCATCCCTTTTTTCTCACCTTGTTTAGCTAAGGTGGCGATGATGTCATCAGCTTCAAAACCTTTTAATTGAATTCCTGGAATTTGCATTGCCTTTATAACTTCGGTAATCAAAGGAAGTTGTGATCTAAATTCATCAGGACTTTTTGCTCTATTTGCCTTGTAATCTGCAAACATCTCTTTTCGAAAAGTTTCTCTTGAAACATCAAAGGCGATTGCTAAGTGTGTTGGTTTTTCATCTTTTATTGCATTTATAAGCATTGAGGTAAAACCAAAGACTGCGTTTGTGGGTTGGCCTGCACTAGTTGCGAAATTGTCCAAAGGCAATGCATAAAAAGCTCGATAAGCCAAAGAATGACCATCAACCAGTAATAAATGTTCGGGGTGTTTCATCTCAACCATAAGTGTGATCCTAGGCTTGCGATATGGCAAATAGCGATGGCGCACCGCAAAATAAATCTCGCCTAGATATCAATATGTCTGAACTTTCACCTGAAGAATTAACCAAAGCACTTAATCAATATGGATTAGGCGAATTGGCAGAACGAATGGGAATTAAGTTATTAGAAGTTAGTGCAAATAAAACTGTCGGCACAATGCCTGTTGAAGGAAATCGTCAACCATTAGGACTATTAAATGGTGGAGCTAATGCTCTCTTAGCGGAAACTCTTGGATCTATTGCTGCAAATGTGGCAGCTTATCCAGATCGAGTAGCAGTTGGAGTCGATATAAACGTAACTCACCACAAAGGTGTTAAAGAAGGTTTAGTAAGAGGTGTTGCAACGCCAAGTCATTTAGGAAAATCAACCGGAAGTTATGTAATTGATATTTTTAACGATAAGGATGAAAGAACTGCATCTGCAAGATTAACCGTATTTTTTAAAGAAAAGAATTAAATGATTATTGGTTTAGGCACAATTATTAATTTTCTGGCAATTGTTGCGGGAGCCCTTATTGGAACACTTTTAGGTGATCGCTTGCCCAACAAAACAAGAGATGTAGTAACAGATGCTCTAGGTCTTATGACTCTTTTAGTTGCTGGACTTTCAGTTATTGACATAACAAAACCCGAATTAAAAGAAGCAGTAGGTCCGGGCATGGGAGTATTGATCGTTTTAGGAAGTCTCATCCTTGGAGGAATTACTGGTTCTTATTGGAGACTTGAAGATCGTTTTGAAAGTATTGGCAAGAAATTAAAAAAATCTCTTAAGAAAAGAATTAAGTCAAAAGATGAAAATTTTGTTGAAGGCTTTGTTAGCGCTTCCCTACTATTTGTTGTTGGCCCTTTGGCAATTCTTGGTTCAATTTCTGATGGTTTAGGAAAAGGAATTGAGCAACTTGCACTAAAATCTTCTCTTGACTTTTTTGCTTCAATTGCATTTGCTGCTTCCCTAGGTATTGGTGTTGCCTTTTCTGCACTCGCAGTTGGTGTTTATCAGGGTTTATTCACAATTCTTGGTTTTGGTTTAGGAGATGTATTAAACGAAGCTCAAGTTATTGCGTTGACTACAACTGGAGGATTACTACTTGTGGGTGTGAGTTTTAGATTATTAAGAATTAAACAGCTACCTGTTGCTGATTTATTGCCTGCTTTGTTTTATGCCCCGATATTGGTGGCAATAGTTACTGCACTTAGATAATTTAAGCGCCGGTTCCTAAGTAAGCTTTCTTGATTGCTTCATCGTTCAACAAATCTTTTCCAGCGCCTTCTTTAACGATGCTTCCAGTTTCTAAGATGTAAGCACGATTGGCACAAGATAGGGCTTGCGCAGCATTTTGTTCAACCAACAAAATTGAAACACCTTGAGTTTGAATTTCTCGAATGATGTTAAAAATTTGTTGAATAAACTTTGGTGCAAGACCCATTGATGGCTCGTCCAAAAGCAAAAGTCTTGGACGAGACATTAATGCTCGACCAATAGAAAGCATTTGTTGTTCGCCGCCAGAAAGAGTTCCACCTGCTTGGTTTTGTCTTTCTTTCAATCTTGGGAAAAGTGTGTAAATTCGATCAAGATCTTCTTTTAATTCATTTTTCCAGTCTTTACGGGCATATTTACCCATTTCAAGATTTTCAAGAACTGTCATACCGGGAAAAATTCCGCGGCCTTCGGGTGCTTGGCACAAACCTTCTAAAACTCGGTTATGTGGATCTATACCTTGAATATCTTTTCCTTCAAAATTGATTACTCCAGAAGAAGGTTTTAACAATCCAGAAATTGTTTTTAATAGTGTGGTTTTTCCCGCACCATTGGCGCCAACCAAGGTAACGATTTCTCCTGCATTGATATGTAGAGAAATTCCTTTTACAGCTTGAATTTTTCCATAAGCAACTTTTAAGTCTTTAATTTCAAGAAGCATTGTCTACAACTCCTAGATATGCGTCGATTACTTTCTGGTTACTCTGGATTTCACTTGGAGTTCCATCAGCAATTTTTTGACCAAAATCAAGAACTGAAACACGATCAGAAATTTTCATAACAAGACTCATATCGTGTTCAATCAAAAGCACAGCAAAGCCTGCGTCACGAATCTTTTTGATTAAATCGCCAAGTTCAACTTTTTCCTGTGGATTAAATCCGGCAGCTGGTTCGTCAAGTAATAACACTTTTGGCTCAAGTGCAAGAGCTCGTGCAATTTCAAGTCTTCTCTGATCGCCATAGGGCAAATTTCTGGCAAGCTGACCTGAACGATGACTAATTCCCATGAAGGTCAATAATTCTGCTGCACGTGAATGTGACAATTTTTCGTCTTGTCTACTTGTGGATGTTCCAAAAATTGAACCAATTAAACCTACTTTATTTCTAGCATCAGCACCTGTCATAACATTTTCAAGTGCGGTCATATCGCCAAAAAGTCTGATGTTTTGGAAAGTTCTTGCCAAGCCTAAACGTGCAATTTTATTTGGTTTTAATCCCAGCAAGGATTGTGAATTCAATAAGACTTCGCCTTTGGTTGGCTGATAGTAACCAGTGACAACGTTAAATACAGTTGTTTTTCCCGCACCGTTAGGTCCAATTAGCGCAGCAATTTCTCCAGCTGAGACGTGCAAGTTGACTTCTTTTAATGCAACAACACCACCAAATTCCATGGTTAAGTTTTTAACTTCTAATAACTTGGTCATCTTGAGATCTCCTGGCCAGTTACTTTGTCATAAACTTTTTCTCGTTTTTTCCTTGGGAATAATCCATCTGGTCTGATATTCATCATCACTACCATTAATAGACCAAATATTAGAATTCTTGTTTCAGATAAAAATCTTAATTTTTCAGGTAGATATTGAAGTAGAACTGCACCAGCAATAACTCCCCAGATATTTCCCATTCCACCAAAAACTACGCAAGCAAGAACAAGTATGGAAACATTCAGAGTGAAATAGTCTGGCAAAATTGATGCAACTTGGGATGAATAAATTGCTCCAGCGCCTCCACCGATTGCACCACCCAGAACAAACGCCCACAATTTATATTTGGTTGTTTCTACACCCATAAATTCTGCAACGTCTTCGTCTTCTCTAATTGCTTCCCAAGCTCTGCCCGGACGTCTTTTACCTAATCTCAGGTACATCCACACAACTAACATTGTGAAAGTAAGCATCAGCCAATAATGAGGTTTTGGATCAAGCACATCGAAAGTTACATTGAAAATATGTGGTGGGGCAGGAATTCCTGCAATGCCAGCAGCACCGCCAGTAAATTCAAGATTCAAAGCAACAATTCTAACAATTTCACCGAAACCTAAAGTAATAATTGCTAAATAATCACCACGAAGTCTTAATGCTGGAAGTCCTAAAACAACTCCCGCAACCATCGCGAAAGCTGCACCAAGAATTATGTTGATCCAAAGATTTACTCCATAAAAAGTTCCCAAAATCGCATGTGTATATGCACCAATAGCAAAGAATGCAACATAACCTAAATCAAGAATTCCGCTTTTACCAACAACAATATTCAAACCCACAGCCATCACTACGAATACAGCCAATGGGTAGAACAAAACAGATTGGAAATTTGTTTCCGGAGTTCCAATTATTGGGTTATCTAAGAATGGTAAAGCATAAAAAAATCCAATTAATACAATTCTGAAGATAATTCTTTGTTTCTTGGTTGCAGTTTCCCACCAAGCTCCGAAGGAATCTCTTAGGTTAATTTTAGCGATGGTTGCTTTAAAAGTACTCATACTCTTGCCCTTTGGATAGCTTCGCCAAACAAACCTGTTGGCTTAAATAGTAGAACAAAAACCAAAATTACAAATGTGACAACATCTCGCCAGTTGTATCCGAGCACGACGGAAGAATACTGTTGCAGTAATCCAAGAACAAATGATCCAACTAGAGCGCCTCTAATATTTCCAATTCCACCTAATACTGCTGCGGTGAACGCTGAAATTCCAAGTAAAAATCCAACATTGAATTTTGTTGATTCGTAGAACAACATATAGAAAGTGGAAGCAAAACCTGCTAGAACTCCACCGAGTAGAAAAGTGAAAGAAATAACCCTATCAACATTGACGCCCATTAATATTGCAGTTTTTTCATCTTGCGAAACTGCTCTGATGCCGCGACCTAAGCGAGTGGTGTTAATGATCCGATCTAAACCAAACATCAGACCAAAAGCTCCCAACAAAATAATGATTTTGTCTAATGTGAAATATGCAGTACTAATAGAAAAAATTGGATCCTTGGACAACATTCTTGGGAAATCCCAGTCTTTAGATTCGGTAGTTAATCTAAACAATTCAACCAAGAAGAAACTTGCTCCGATAGCAGAAATCAACGAAGACAAGCGATTTGCTCCACGTCTTCTTAATCGACGATAGGCAACAAATTCCAACAAAACAGCTGACATTCCTGATGCAATTCCAGATGCCAAAGCCATGACTAGAAAGACAATAAAGAAAAGCACAATTCCTAAAGGTTCTTCCAGGCCTGTGTAACCGAAAACTATTGAAAGACCTAATGAGGTAAAAGTTCCGATCATAAATATTTCAGAATGAGCAAAGTTAATAAGTCTAAGAACGCCATACACCAATGTGTATCCAAGTGAAACAAGAGCATAAATCGCACCGACAACGATGCCGTCGAGAGTCAACCCAAAGAATTCAGACCAAAGAATTGAAAAATCCATTTGACTGCCTCCTCGGACTTATGACACTACATTAGTTATAACAAGGCTGGGGCGAAAACACCCCAGCCTTGTTATTTTCTAATCTATTTATCTATTAATTAGATTTCGAACATATTCGATTTTACCGTTTTTAACAGTAAATTCGTTAATGAACTTCTTTGAAGGTTCGCCAGCTGCGTCGAACTTCATTGTTGTACCAATACCCTTTACGGATTTGGTATTAATGAACTTCAAGATAGAAGGCTTATCTGTATTACCAGCTTTGATTGCTTCTAAGAAGAAGGTTGTTGCGTTGTATGCCTCGAGTGTGTAGATACGAGGATTTACGCCGTATTCCTTCTTGTAAGTTGCAGTTAGAGCCTTATCTGCTGCACCTAAGAAATATGCAGGAGCAGTTAAGAATGTATTGTTTGCATATTTTCCTGCAAGCAATATGTATTCTTCGTCAAGTACGCCGTCGCCTGACACGAATTTAACATTCTTTGTCGCAGCGTTGTCGCGTAATTGCTTAATGAATTTAGATGCTTCTGGGTAATAACCTGCGTAGACAACTACGTCTGCGCCAGCTTTTTTAACCTTAGCAACTACTGAAGTGAAGTTTGTTGTTCCTTCAGTTACTGAATCTTTACCAACAAGAGTTGCCTTAACATCTTTTTTGATGATGTCAGAAAGACCCTTGCCGTAAGTTGTTTGATCGTCCACAACGAAAATCTTCTTGCCTTCTCGTTTAGCAATGATTGACATTGCTGGACCTTGCACCAAATCGTTTGCTACTACGCGGTGGAATACGTCTCCACCAACAGAAGGCAATGTTGGATTTGTTGCAGAAGGAGAAATAACAGGTAAGCCTGCCTTTAAGTAGTAAGGCAATGCTGCTCTGGTTTCACCTGAGTACATTCCACCAACAACACCAACAACACATGGGTCGTTAACAGTTTTCAATGCAAGTGCTGGAGATTGAGCTCCGCTTGCTTGAGTATCAATTGATGCAACTTCAACTTTTGGTTGACTTGCAGTTTTCTTTTCGTTGTATTGAAGAATCGCTAAACGGAAACCGTTGTATTCACCAATACCTGTTTGTGCTGCTCCACCGGTGAGACCACCTTGGAACACCAATTTAATATCGCCAGAACAACCAGCTGGAGCTGCTTGTGCAGGTGCAACAAAAGTTGCAAATGCAACAGCTACAGAAGCTGCAACAACGATGCTTCTTTTAACTAATGACATTCTTCCTCTTTCTATTTTTCCCTAGGGCGCAAAAAGGCAATAAACAAAATTGCCAAATTGCGTTCCTCGAGAATACCTGAGGTTCACCTTTTGTTCACCTTGAGTGTGACCCCCTCCACATTTACGCTCATTTCCCCCATAAAAGGCTGCTATATAGATAGTCTCGGAGTCATGAAAACCCTGATCATCGATCATCCCCTAGTTAGTGACACTGCTTTCTTATGAAGCAACTAGACATTTAATTGTGAAAGAAACAGAAGTTGAAACTCCAATCACAAAAACCAAAGGTTATGTAATTGCAAAACCTAAACCACTTGTTGTGCCAATTTTAAGAGCAGGATTGGGAATGCTTGATGGCATGATGCGCATCTTGCCCAATGCCGAAGTTGGTTTCTTAGGCATGGTTAGAAATGAACAGACTTTACAACCAAGTATTTATGCAGAAAGAATCCCGGGTGAAATAAAGAATCGACAAGTTTTTGTGCTTGATCCAATGCTTGCCACCGGTGGAACACTAGTTGCTGCCATCAAATTATTAATTGACCGTGGTGCGAAAGATGTTGTTGCAATCTGCTTAATAGCAGCTCCTGAAGGTTTAAAGAAAGTTGAATCAACATTTGGAAATGATGTCAATGTCACTGTAGTTTGCGCAGGGCTTGATGAAAAACTTAACGAAGTTGGCTATATCGTTCCAGGTTTGGGCGATGCCGGCGATCGTTTATATGGCACAGCTGATTAATTCTTTTCGAACTCATCCATAACTAATTGAGCAACATCAGTCATTGACCTTCTTTTATCCATGGCTGTCTTTTGCATCCACTTAAAGGCTTCGGGCTCACTTATTTTCAAATTCTTCATCAAGATGCCTTTGGCTCTCTCAATCAATTTTCTTGCTTTTAATTGATCTTGTAGATCAGTGACTTCTGCATCTAATTGCTTTATTTCTTGAAACCTGGAAACTGCCAATTCAATAGCTGGCATTAAATCATCAATTGTGAAAGGTTTTGTTAGATAAGCCATGGCTCCAGCATCGCGTGCTCTTTCCACTAAATCTCTTTGTGAGAAAGCAGTCAATATAACAACTGGTGCAATTCTTTGATTAGCAATTCTTTCGGCTGCACTGATGCCATCTAACTTAGGCATTTTTACATCCATCACCACAAGATCAGGTTTTTCTTTTTCAGTTATTGCAATTGCTGCTTCCCCATCGCCTGCTTGGCCAACAACTTCATAACCAGCTTCAGTCAACATCTCAACTAGATCAAGACGAATCAATGCTTCGTCTTCGGCGACTACAACTCTTAATGATGGCTTCATATGTTCAATAGCCTAGGCGAACTAGGAATCTTCTCTTTAAGTGTCGTAGAGTTAAGAACACAAATAAATGAAAATTTGCTTTAGCCCCGGTAGCCCAACTGGCAGAGGCATACGACTCAAACTCGTACCAGCGTGAGTTCGAATCTCACCCGGGGCACAAGATCTAAATCTTTTTACTAATTGTTCCTAAAGTGCCATTCACAAAAGCAGATGATTCTGCGGTGCTCAAAGATTCAGCCAAAGAAACAGCTTCACTGATAACTACGTTGGTAGGAACATCTTTTTGATAAAGAAGTTCATAAACTGCAATTCTTAATATATTTCTATCAACTCTGGGGATGCGATCAAAAGTCCAGTTTTGTAATGAATTAGTAATAAGTTCATCAATTTGAGTTTGGTTTTCTTTTATGCCTTTGACCAAATCAAGTGAGTAGTTAGTAACTTCTACGTCTGTTTCGTCATTGGTATTAGTTCCAGGTATGGAAATGCCTTTTAAGTCAGCTTCAAAGATTGTGTCTAAGGCACGTTTACGGGCTTTACTACGTGCACTCAATTTTTTACCTTTTGTTCTTTAGGCACGACCAAGGTAAGAACCGTCGCGAGTATCAACTCGAACTTTCTCTCCTTGATTGATAAACAGTGGAACTTGGATTTCAAATCCGGTTTCTAATTTTGCAGACTTTGAACCCGCATTTGATCTGTCCCCTTGCAAACCTGGTTCGGTGTATTCAATTGTTAGTTCCACGTTTGCGGGCATTTCAATGTATAAAGGATTTCCTTCATGCATTGCAACCATTACTTCTTGGTTTTCTAACATGTAATTTGAAGCATCTCCAACTGTGGCGTTGTTGATTGTGATTTGGTCATAGTTAGTTGTATCCATAAATACCCAGTCATCGCCATCTTTATAGAGATATTGCATATCTCTTTTGTCTACTTGAGCTGTTTCAATTTTTACACCAGCATTAAAGGTTCTATCTACAACTTTTCCGCTCAAAACGTTTTTTAACTTGGTGCGCACAAAAGCGCCACCTTTACCCGGTTTTACGTGTTGGAAATCAATAATGTTCCATAATTGGCCGTCAATATTTAAGACCATGCCATTTTTTAATTCGTTAGTTGTTGCCACTTGAACTACTCTCCTAATTAATCATTTCTTGCTTTTTAAGCCACACAAATAATTTCGTGAGAACCTGGGGTTAGAACTTCTGCTTCAGCTTCGGTGACAAGACACGTATCTTCGATACGCACTCCACCTTTACCCGGTAAATAAATGCCAGGTTCAACTGTGATGCAACTTCCACTGGAAAGTTTAGTCTTGACGTCTTTTGCTACATAATTTGCATCCCTAATAATTTTTCTCGTAGCCTCATCGACTTCTTCAGCAATTGCTCCTGCGATGAGTTTCTTCCTACCTGCTTCTTGAGCTTTCATGACCAGATCATAAATATCTTTTTGCCAATCAGCACATGTGCCAATAAAAACTGTGCGAGTCATATCAGCGTGATAACCATTTACTAATGCTCCACAATCAATTGTGACCATGTCGCCTCGTTCCAGAATTCTTTTTGTTGGCTCATGATGAGGTGTGGCGCTGTTTTGCCCACTTGCCACAATCGAGGCAAAAGCTAAACCATCAGCTCCTCTTTTAAGAAAACCTTCTTGGAGCAAATTTGAGATCTGTTTTTCATTCATTCCAGGTCTTAAGTCGTTTATTAAAAACCATAAAGTATCAGCTGTGATGGCGCAAGCTTTCTTGATTTGCTTGATCTCATATTCATCTTTAACACTTCTTAAGGGTGCAAGTAACTCTCTTATTTTGACAAGTTCAAATGTGTCTTTATTGCTTAAAGCTTCTCCTTGAGCAATATTCATTCGGGTTGAATCAATAGCTATTTTTTTGATTGATTTTGATTCCAATTGCTTATGAATTTGCTTGCTAAATTCTCGATCAATTTGAACTTCAATATCTGGGGATTCATCTTTTGCTCTTTGGGTGTATCGAGAATCCGTTAATAACAAATCAAGATTGTTATCCTGGCCAACTAGTAATGCAGCATTACTTCCTGAGAAACCTGAAAGATATCGAATACTTACAGGATCTAAAAATACGGCTGATTCAGCTTTATCAATCAGGATTTTTCGAAGAGCATCTCTTCGTGATAAATAATCAACCATGAAGATTATTTAATTAATTTTTTTAAAGCACTTAGTGCTAAGCGATAGCTATCAATGCCAAATCCAGCAATGGCACCATCTGCTACTCCAGCTAAAACACTGAAGTGACGAAATTCTTCGCGTGCTTGTGGATTAGAAATATGAACTTCAATTAGTGGTGCCGTATGCATAGCAGCTGCATCTCTCATGGCATAGCTGTAATGAGTAAAAGCTGCCGGATTAATTACCACCGGTAATTTATTATCAGCTGCTTCATGAAGCCATTTAATAATTGTTGCTTCATCATCGGTTTGGCGAAAATCGATTTCAAAATCTTGAGTTTTCCCAAAGTCAATACAAGCTTTCTTTAGATCTTCGAAAGTGTCTGATCCATAAACTTCAGGTTCGCGAGTTCCTAATCTTTGCAAGTTTGGACCATTTAGTACTAAAACCTTTATCATTTAGACACCTTCTCCCATGCTGTATTCAATACTTTAAAACTTGGGTTTTCTAATCTTGCTGGTTTTGCGACATCTTCTAATATGACAAATCTTAACGTCGCACCACGAGATTTTTTATCAAGTGCCATGATTTCAATTAGTTTTTTGAAATTCTTGTGTTTGTATTGTGTTGGCAAACCCACAAGTTTCAAAATATCTCTATGACGTTTCACAACAGATTCGGATAGTTTTCCATCTGCTAAAGCCAATTCGGCGGCAAAAACCATTCCTACTGAAACTGCATCACCATGGCGCCATTTATATTTTTCGTTCTTTTCAATGGCATGACCCAAGGTGTGACCGTAATTTAATATTTCTCGTCCTGTTTTTGATGAAGAAGTTTCTTTGAAATCCTTTGCCACTGTCTCGGCTTTTACTTGGATAGATCTAGTAACTAGCTCAGGAATTTCTACACCGTCATATTTTTTGCATTCTTGCGGATATTTCTCGATGATTTCCAGTATTTTGGCATCAGCGATAAAGCCACATTTAACGACTTCAGCCATTCCGGTTGTGAAATCATGTTTCTTTAAGGTCTTCAAAGTGTCGAGGTCACATATAACTTGAGTTGGATTATGAAATGAACCCACCAAGTTCTTGCCTGAGGTTGTGTTAATACCGGTTTTGCCACCAACTGCTGCATCAACCATTCCTAGCAAGGAAGTTGGAATCGAAATGAAATCAATTCCTCTTAACCATGTTGCGGCAACAAAACCTGCTATATCTGTTGTGGCTCCTCCCCCGATGGCCACAATTAAATCTGAGCGGGTGAATTTGGATTGGCCTAACTTATTCCAGCATTTTTCAACAACTTTGATGTTTTTCGCACTTTCAGCGTTTGGAACCTTTAAATCTAATACTTTAAAACCTAAAGAAGTAATGTGTTTTTTTACCTTTTTGGCAATCTTTTCAACATGAATAGGAAAGATTATTGCAACTTGATTGACGTTTTCATTGATCTTGATTGAATCTAAAATGTCATTTCCGATAACCACATCGTAATTAGGTTGGGCATTAACAGTGATGGTTTGATGAATTCCCATTAATTAACCTCACTTGTTTGGAGTAGAACTTCCTGCACTACTTCTTCAATGCTTTTTTTTGATGTATCTATTTCCCAGTCTGCCACTTCTTCATACAAAGGGGTTCGTTCTTCAAGTAGTTTCACCAAAGTTGATCTAACGTTTCCCATCAAAACTGGTCTGGAAAGTCCTAAACCAACTCGAGATGATGCATCACCAGAAGAAACTTTCAACCACACCACCGGAGAAATTGCTAGAGCTTGACGAGTGGTTTCATCAAGAACTGATCCGCCACCTAAAGACAGCACTCCGTTGAAGGAATTTAATAACTCAGATATTTTTTCTCGTTCAAGTTGTCTGAAATAAGCTTCACCTTTTTGAACAAAGATATCGGAAATAGTAGTTTTTTCATCCATTTCAATTTCATTGTCAACGTCGATAAATTCAACACCTAATTTTTCAGCTACTTGTTTTCCGATAGTTGTCTTCCCTGAACCGGGAGCACCCACGAAAACTAAACGTGGAGACATAGTTATCGAACCTTTAGGTTCGAAATATAGTTTTCAAAATTTCTTTTAGTTTCAGAAACTGCATCGCCGCCAAATTTTTCCAATAGCGCATCGGCCAAAACTAATGCGACCATGGCTTCAGCAATCACTCCTGCTGCAGGAACTGCGCAAACATCTGATCTTTGATTATGAGCTTTTGATGCCTCACCTGTTGAGGTATCAATTGTTTGTAATGCTTTTGGAACTGTAGAAATTGGTTTCATTGCTGCACGAACTCTTAAAACTTCACCAGTTGTCATTCCACCTTCTGTGCCACCGGCGCGATGAGTTAAACGTTTAACACCATCTTTTGTGTTAACAATTTCATCATGAGCTTGTGAACCGCGACGACCAGCTGTAGTGAAACCATCGCCAACTTCAACACCTTTGATTGCTTGAATGCCCATAAGAGCACCAGCTAATTTTGCATCAATACGACGATCATGATGAACATAAGAACCTAAACCTGGTGGTAATCCATAAACAACAACTTCAACAACGCCACCTAAAGTGTCACCGTCTTTATGAGCAGATTCAACTTCTTTTTGCATTAATTCACTAGTTTTTGCATCAAAACATCTTGCTGGATCTTCATCAATTTTATTTAATGAACCAGGAGTTGGTATTAATCCATCAGGAGTTTTTACTGTTCCTAATTGCACAACATGGCTTAAAATTTCAATTCCACCAACTTGATTTAGGAATTTTTTAGCCAAAGCACCTAGAGCAACTCTTGATGCAGTTTCACGTGCACTTGCTCTTTCTAATACTGGCCGTGCATCATCA
>JBJOOK010000004.1:0-17890 GCA_046051325.1 Actinomycetota bacterium
CCAACTGGGAATGCTGATCTAACTGCTCCAGTTAGATTTTCACCAGGTCCTGCCAGAAGTAATTGCATAAGCCTGGTTGCATTTCCTGTTGTTGATCTAGGTAAAACCACGATGTCTGGAGTGAGAGTTTTAAGTGATGAATCAGGAAACCAAAGTGGAAATGTCGTGAAACTTCTATTTAAATCTGCGCGAGAAATCAATAAACCTTTAATATCTAAATTGATTCTCCACTCATCGTCTACTTTTTTTAACTTAAATTCTTGGACTAATTGAGAATCTGGTTCGCTCAATGTAATTCTTGATCGATCATCAATAACAGAATTGAGTGGAGCTGTGAAAACAACTGAATTACTTTGAGTTAAGTTAAGTCGACCTTGTCCTTCATAAACTTGAATCTGTTGTGTTGGTTGCCAAGTATCTTGTAACTCTGGAATTAGATATTCCCTAGCAATTTTAAAATCATTTTCACTTGATGCTGATGCGTTTAGAAAACCTGAAACTATTTCTTCGGGGGTCATTCCTTCTTGAGGCAAACTTGCAATTACTCGAACAATTGAACCTTCTGGAACTGAACCTAATATTGAGCCTTCTTGAATTGAACTATTTTTAGGAATATTTCCACAAGCAACTAAAGCTAAAGACATTAAAACGATGAAATACTTTTTCATTGTTTAGCAATCTTTGTATCAGGATCAAGCATTTCTTGAAGAGCAGACATATCTAATTCATATTTTTCTTCGCTACCTATTCCTAGTGGTAATGAAGAGCTACTTATTGCTTTATGTGCAATTCTGGGCAAAGTTAATCGAAACATTGTGCCTTTACCAGGAGAGCCCCAAACATCAATCCAACCTGAATGCAATCTTGCATCTTCCAAAGCAATCGCTAAACCTAAACCTGTTCCACCTGTTGTTCGAGCGCGTGCAGGATCTGCTCTCCAGAATCTATTAAATACAAGAGAGGATTCACCTGGTTTTAAACCTGGACCTTTATCCTTAACAACTACTGCAATGGTTTCTTCGTCACTTCCAATTTCAACTTCAATCGGTTTTCCTTCGCCATATTCTGATGCATTAGAAATGAGATTTCTTAATACTCTTTCAATTCTTCTTTGATCTAATTCAATCTCTGGAGCACTTCCCGTGATCACAACGGGAGTTTCTTGTTTAGCTAACAAATTTGAAAGAGAGTCAGCAGTCTTTTCGATAACATCTTTTATGTTGACCATATTTAGACTTAAATCTGCTGCCCCTGCATCAAATCTGCTTATTTCTAATAATTGTGAAAGCAAAATTTCGAATCTCTCAATTTGAGTGCTTAATAACTCTGCGGCTCTGGCGGTTTCTCCCGTGTATTGATCTCGTGATTCGTACAGAACATCTGCAGCCATTCGCACCGTTGTTAATGGAGTTCTAAGTTCATGGGAAACATCAGAAACGAATCTTTTTTGCATTCGAGACATTTGCTCTAATTGACCGATTTGTTGCTGAATAGATGCGGCCATTGAGTTGAAGGAACCCGCTAATTTAGCTAAATCATCTTCTCCACTAACAGGTACTCGTTCATTTAGTAAACCCATACGCAATCGCTCTGCTGCTTCAGCAGTTTTTCTAACGGGTGATAACACTGATCTAGTCAAATACCAAACTAAAATAAGAAGTCCAAAAATTAAGAAAATTCCAGTTGCTAATACTGCAGAGCGAATAATTCCGATTGTTTCTTCTTCTTTATCAAGTGGGAAAAGTAAGAACAAGGAATAGTTTCCTACGTTATTAATTTTGATTGGCGCTGCTACAACAAGTCCTGGAATTTTTCGACCATCTAAGTAATTAATTTCGGTATATGCCCAAAGTAATTTTTCAGTCTTTTCAACTCGACTTTTTAAATCTTCACTCACACTATTTTCAGCTACTAGATTTGTTCCCCGCTCAGGCAGACCTTGTTTAGATATATCAGATGAAGCTAAAAATAAAACATCATAAAGACCAGATTGACCTGCTCTAACTGCCAAAGCTGTAACAGCTGTGTCGACAACCGTTGAAATGTTTGGAGCACCAGCTCCAGTGTCAGTTGCTGTCACCACTTTTTGAGCTTCATTTATTGCCGATGAAGCTTCTGTGATTGAAGATGATTCTTTAGAGGTAAGAATTCCTGATGAAACTCGATTGATAAGGATAAGTCCAATAACTGTTACCAAAATGGTAGAAACGATAAAAGTTGTAGCAATAATTCTTAAACTTAAAGACTTATTCCACGCCTGTTTAAATTGATAAAAATACTTCACGGACCAGCCTTGTAGCCAACGCCTCTTACTGTCATGACGATTTCTGGATTCTCGGGATCATGTTCAACTTTAGATCTAAGTCTTTGCACATGCACGTTAACTAATCTTGTATCTGCCGGATTTCGGTAATGCCAAACATCTGTCAAAAGTTGTTCGCGTGTATAAACTTGCCAAGGTTTTCTTGCCAAAGCCAGTAGTAAATCAAATTCTAATGGCGTTAAGGAAATCTCTTTACCATTCCTTTTAACACTATGACCTACAACGTCAATTGTTAAATCAGCTAAGGTTAGTAACTCTGCTTTTACATCTTCTTTTCGCAATCTTGCTTTAATTCTCGCTACTAACTCTTTAGGTTTAAATGGTTTTACGATGTAATCATCTGCGCCAGATTCCAAACCTTTAACAATATCCAAAGTGTCGCCTCGAGCGGTCAACATAACTATTGGCACACCTGATTCAGATCTAATTCTTTTACAAACTTCTATTCCATCGATTCCAGGCAACATCAAATCAAGTAACACAAGATCGGGTTTGGTTTCTTTAAATATCCCTTGGGCTTTGGAACCATCGTCACAAAACAAGGCTTCATAGCCTTCTGCCCTTAACACAATTCCCAACATTTCAGAAAGAGCTTGGTCATCATCGACTACTAATACGCGAGCCATAATGCAATGTTGTCACCCCATCTGTGACAAAATCAAAGTGGAGGTAGATATGACTCAAGGTCCTGGCCCAAATTTGATTCCTTTAACGAAATTAACCCTCAGTGAAATTTTGAGTGGATCTTTGAACTCCCTAAGACGAATGCCTAAAACACTTTTAGGAATTGGTTTATTCTCCGGATTCATTATTGGTTTGAGCAATATCATCGCCACCGCATTAGTTGTACGAAATGGTGAGACATTAACAATGCCAGAATTACCAAATCCATCTGATGTTATTACCCAACAACAAATTCAAGAACTAGTTGCAGCACTTGCTCCAACACTTAGAGTTGGAGTTATAACTGCTGTTGTTTTATTCATTGTGCAGGCTATAACTGCAGGAATGTTCACTCACGTTGTTGGAAATGCCATCATTGGTAAGAAAATTAACGTGACAGAATCTTGGCAAAAAACAAGACCACAATTGATGCGAGTTATTGGACTTTCAATTATTTCTTTCCTATTGCCAACATCTGTAATTTTTGTCGGGCTATTTATTGGTGTGGCACTCGCAGGAATTAACTCAATATTTGTTTTCGTTGGCTTAGGAATTGGACTTGCAGCCGCCATTTATTGCTGGATTGGGTTATATGTGAGTATTCCAACTTTAGTTTTGGAAGATTCTAAATTTCTAGTTGCTTTTAAGCGTTCTTTCTATCTGGCAAGAACAAATACATTTCGAGTTTTAGGAATTGGGATTATGGGAATAATTACCAGTCAAGCTATTTCAATTGTGGTTTCAACACCTTTTGCATTATTTGCCCAAACAAATGCGACAGAAGATCCAACAACTTCTTCAATTTTTATGTCTTCGATGGGCTCAATTTTGGGCTATACCGTGATGTTGCCATTCATTGCAGCGTTTACCACATTGTTATATACAGATTTAAGAATTAGAAAAGAAAATATTGCTACAGATTTAGATAAAGCTAAAAATCAGTAACGGTAATGATCGGACTTATATGGTCCGCTCTTATCTAGTCCCATGTAAGTAGCTTGATCAGTTGTTAATTCTGTCAATTTGGCACCAAGAGCATCCAAATGCAATCTGGCAACTTTTTCATCCAGATTTTTTGGAAGTGTATAAACGCCAACTGGATATTGTTCAGTCTTGGTAAACAATTCAATTTGAGCTAAAACTTGGTTTGTAAAAGAAGTACTCATAACAAATGAAGGATGCCCAGTAGCATTTCCAAGGTTTAACAACCTTCCTTCACTCAAGATAATGATTGATTTCTTTTCATCAAATATCCATTCATCAACCTGAGGTTTGATATTGACTCTTCTAGTTCTTTTATCGTTAGCAAGTCCTGCCATATCGATTTCGTTATCAAAGTGTCCAATATTTCCGACAATGGCTTTATCTTTCATTTTTGACATTTGCTCAACTGTGATTACGTTTTTGCAACCAGTTGCAGTGATAATCATGTCTGCGTAAGAAAGAGTGTTTTCTAAAGTATTTACTTCGTATCCATCCATTGCTGCTTGTAATGCACAAATTGGATCGATTTCAGTAATAATTACTCGAGCACCTTGTCCGCGTAATGATTCAGCGGTTCCTTTACCAACATCACCATAACCACAGACCACGGCAACTTTTCCACCGATCAAAACATCAGTTGCACG
Organism: Actinomycetota bacterium; assembly: GCA_046051325.1. GTDB lineage: Bacteria > Actinomycetota > Actinomycetes > S36-B12 > UBA5976 > ATZT02. The sequence continues at coordinate 4,615 of JBJOOK010000004.1, forward strand.
ATTTATTCCATCAATTAAAGAGTGACGAGTTCCATATTTGTTATCAAACTTACTTTTTGTTACAGCATCATTAACGTTGATTGCTGGGAAAAGTAATTGGTTTGATTTAAACATTTCATATAAACGATGAACACCTGTGGTGGTTTCTTCAGTTACACCTTTGATGTTGTTTGCAATATCAGTCCAAAGTCTTGAATTTTCTTTCAATGTTTTTTGAATTAATTTTAAGATAACTGCAAATTCTTCATTGTCAGCTTTTTCAGGTTCTGGTTGGTCACCAGTCTTTTCAAATTCCACACCTTTGTGAACAAGTAAAGTTGCATCTCCACCATCATCAAGAATCATGTTTGGACCTTCACCATCAGTCCATTTCAAAATCTGTTCGGTACACCACCAATATTCTTCTAGTGATTCACCTTTCCAAGCAAAAACTGGAACACCATTTGGTTTATCTACTGTTCCATTTGGTCCCACAACAACTGCTGCTGCTGCATGATCTTGGGTAGAAAAAATATTGCAAGATGCCCAACGAACTTCGGCACCCAATTCAACAAGAGTTTCAATTAAAACTGCAGTTTGAATTGTCATGTGCAATGAACCTGTGATGCGTGCACCTTTAAGTGGCTTTGAAGCACCAAATTCTTTTCTCATTGCCATTAAACCTGGCATTTCGTGTTCAGCTAATTGCATTTCTTTACGGCCAAAATCAGCTAAAGAAAGGTCAGCTACTTTGTAATCAAGATTTCCGGAACGATCAACAGTCATTGAAAAGTCAGACACTTTTTATTTACCCCTGGGATTTAGTATGAATGTAACTGACGTAATTCTGCCAGACTAAAAACTTCTCGCAACTACGGCATGACCTTTAACCACAACTTTTACATCAATATTGCTAATAAGTGCGACTTCGCCCTTGGCCAGCGAAATCTCAACGGCTCCGTCACTTATTTTTGTCTCACCTTCCAGGTTGAGCACTCCTGCAAAATTAGTCTCTCGTGATTGATATGTCGCATTGTCAATGGCAACTAATTCAAAATCAGCTTCTGGCTTGTAAATGTGAACTCCATCAGTTGTTTCTAATGAAAGCACTTGTACTTGCTTTTCTTCCACAATACTTAAAGCCGCATCAATATTTATGTGTTTATTTGTTAATCCCATGCGCAAAACATTGTCTGAGGTCGTCATGATTTCAACTGCTAAACCGTGCACATAAGAATGAGGTGTGCCAGGAGAAACATGTATCGCATGACCTTTTTCTAAAACATGAAATTGCATCAATAAACAAACTAAAACACCAGGATCTGTTGGATATTTGTTTACTATTTTTTCAAAAGCAGTGATTGCATTAGGTGAATATTTGGCCTCTTTGACACAATCAACAACTAATTTATTTAAAGCAGACACTTTAGCCTTTTCGATTTCAAAAATAACATCTGCTGCATCAAAGAAAGTATTTGTTTCTAGTACTTCTTTTATTTCATTAACTTTTGACTTTTCATAAAGTAATTTGAATACTTCATCTCGTTTACTTTTGCTTTCTACACCAGCAAAAGCATGAAACTCTTCTAATGCAAAAAGCATTTCATCTTTGCCATTATCATCAGAAAGTAATTTTTCACTATCTACAAAATCTGGCAAGCCTGATTCTGCTGTGAATTTATCTGGATGAACTTGAATAGATAAAGGTTCATTGGCGCAAAGTAATTTAATTAATAAAGGAAAGCTTGAATTTGTTTTTAGTTCTTTATTTGTTTCTTTATCTATTGATTTACCAGATGGATGATCACCAAACCATAATTCTGCTTGTGGTGAATCAGTCTTATCAACCCAGTTTTGTAGTCCGTTAACTTTTCCCCAGGCGTATTCTTTTAGCGAACCTTTAACAACAAGTATCGAGTTGTTACTCATTTAAAAAGATTAGCCGCCAATGCCACGTGGACCAGGTGTTGCTTCATCTAGCAACATAACTGGAATTCCATCTTTGATTGGAAAAGTTGTGGCACAACTTGAACAAACAATTTTTGTGTCATCACTTGAAACTGAAACATCTGCATGCTTATCGCAAGGACAAGCTAATATTTCTAATAATTCTGGTTTGATCACAGAACTCATTGAGCATCCTTTCGAATGATTGCTAGAACTTCATCTCTGACTTTTTCCATTGTTGCATGCTCTTTTGCTTCTGCGTTTAGTCGAAGCAATGGTTCGGTGTTACTAGGGCGAACATTGACCCACCAAGTATCTCCTGAAAAAGTTAGGCCGTCTAATTCTTCAATTTGGACATCTTTTACCCCTGCAAAATGTTCTTTTACCTTCTTGCTAGTTACAGACACATCTTTAACGCGCGTATTGATTTCTCCACTTGCAACGTATCTATCAAATTCTTTAATTAATGATGAAAAAGTTGTGCCATCTTTTGTTTCTCCTAATGCAGCTAAAACGTGTAGCGCTGCCAACATTCCACTATCTGCAAACCAAAAATCTCTGAAATAGAAATGTCCTGAATGCTCTCCCCCAAATATTGCATTGGTGTCTTTCATGACTTGTTTAATAAATGAATGACCAACTCTTGTTTTACGAGCTGTACCACCGTTTTCATTAACTACTTCAGCAACACTTTTTGAAGTAATTAAATTATGAATAATTGTTGATCCCGGTTCTCTTTTTAATTCTCTTTTTGCAATAAGGGCCGTAATTGCACTTGGAGAAATACTTTGACCTTTTTCATCAACAAAGAAGGCTCGATCAGCATCTCCATCGAAAGCAATACCTAAATCTGCTTTTTCAGCCAAAACTCTTTTTTGCAAATCAACTAAATTTGCAGGCTCAATTGGATTTGCTTCATGGTTGGGAAAAGATCCGTCAAGTTCAAAATACATCGGCACTATTTCAAAATTTGAATTTTCAAATACCTTGGGCACGCTAAAGCCACCCATGCCGTTTCCGGCATCTATTACTACTTTAAGTTTTCGAGCAGCTTTTAAATCAACTAGTGAATGTAAATACTTCACATACTCGGTATTTAAATCTTTTGAACTCTCAGTTCCAACAGGTCCTGAATATTTGGCAATGCCATTAAGCACTAGTTGAGTAATTTCTCTTAACCCTGAATCTTGGCCCACAGGTGCTGCCCCTGCTTTTGCTAACTTGATGCCGTTATATTCAGCAGGATTATGACTTGCAGTAAACATTGCTCCTGCAATGTTTAGAAATCCTGTTGCAAAATACAAACCATCAGTTGAGGCAAGCCCCATGTGCAAAACATCCACACCTTGCTCTGTAACTCCCTTAGCGAAACTTTTAACTAAAGCAGGGCCACTTGATCTCATGTCATGAGCGATCACAACTTGGCCACAACCGCCATCTGCTTTTCTAAGTTTCAAAGCAACAACAAAAGCTTGGCCAATCAAGTAACAAATATTTTCATCAAGATCAGTTGGCACAATGCCTCGAACGTCATAGGCCTTAATCAGATTTTGTAAACGTTGCAGGGTGATTTCAGAACTCATAAGACTTCAAAGACTAGTAGAGAAAGAGTAGTTATTTAGTTTTCATCACGAACTATGCGTAAATGACTTCTATTGGCATAGTCGTTGGCAAAGGCTGGTTCCGACCAAACATCAGGTTGAGGCTTGGCTGCTTCTCGCACCGCATTGGCCAGAGCTAATAAGTCATCTTGGGAAGGAATAAATTGAGTCGGTTCACTTTCTAATCTCACAATTTCCCAACCACGAGGAGCAGTTAGTTTGCGAGCATGGAATTCACAAAGGTCATAACAATGAGGTTCAGCGATTGTGGCCAAGGGGCCAAGCACTGCTGTGGAATCGGCATAAACGTAGGTCAGGGTTGCTACAGCTAATTTGCCGCAGGAAAGCCTGGTGCATTTTCTTAAATATGCCATGTTTAATACGGTAGTGAATTTGTTACGAAAGTGACGAGTAGACGCGCCTGATACTTATATATACAACAGTTAATCCTTGATACTGATGTTAAAAGAAATGAAGTTAGATAGCTTGAGAGCGTCTCATCCGGCGACGTTCGCGCTCAGACAATCCACCCCAGATACCAAAACGTTCATCATTTTCTAACGCGTATTCAAGACATTCTGATCTAACCTCACACGAAGAACAAACTCTCTTAGCTTCGCGTGTGGATCCGCCCTTCTCAGGGAAAAAGGCTTCAGGATCTGTTTGAGCACATAGTGCTTTTTCTTGCCAGCCTGCTGGCTCACTATCGCTTGGAACAAGACTTAAGCCCGTGAAGTCGGACAATTAAAAACCCCCAAAATCGTTTGCCGAAAGTTCATCTCGACATAGGTAGAAAACTACCTGAACGAATTACACGCTTGTAACTAGGGGTAGGTCAAGTGTTTAAGCCACCTTTTTTGATTTATTTTGGCATTTAAGCCATAAAAGTCCGTTTTTACGCATTTTTTGAGACTTTTCTTAAAAAATAACTTAAATTCCCCAGTCAGGATTTGTTGGCACTGTTTGATTATTTAATTCAATTTTTGCAACTTTTTGATCGGGCCAGATCCTTGAATCATTAATTAAAACCGATCCTGCAGCTAATTCAACAAAATCTGCCACCACAGAATTTTTAATCACACAACCTGCACCAATTTTGGCACCCTGAGCGATGATGCTGGAATCAATCACACATTTTTCTGAGATTAAAACTTCATTTGCGATCACTGAATGATTTATTTCGCAATCTTTTCCAACAATTGAATTTATGCCGACAACAGATCCGTTTGTAACTTTGGATGAAGTATCAATTTCTGCACCACTTAAAACTAATTTTTCAGCAAAAGAATTTAATAAACCTGTTTTAATTTTACCGGTTACTAAATCACTAGATCCTTTTACAAATGCAGTTGGAGTTCCGAGATCTAACCAATAACCTTCATCAACCACACCAATTACTTTTAAACCTGCTTTTAATAAATTAGGGAAAACTTCTCGCTCAACTGAGACCACACGACTAGTTGCAATTGTGTCGATAACTTTTCTTTTAAATACATACATTCCAGCATTGATTTGATCTGTGACAATATCTTCTTTTCTTTCCGGTTTTTCTAGAAATGCTAAAACATTTCCATCAGCATCTGTTGGAACAGATCCATAAGCTGCAGGATTATCAACTTTAGTTAAATAAAGTGCCACATCTGCTTTCTTTTCTTTCCAAATACTAAGAACTTTATTTATATCAACACCTGTTAAAACATCACCGTTGAAAACAACAACTGGATCTTCTGGGCCGCAAGTCAATAACTCAGCAGCATTTCTAATCCCACCACCTGTGCCTAGTTGTTCTGGTTCATAGGCATAACTGATTTTTACCCCCAGCTTTGAGCCATCGCCTAAGCCTTCACGAAATACTTCTGCTTTAAATGCAGTGCCTAAAACAATGTGATCTATTCCTGCTGCTTTGGCCTTTGAGATTTGATGCGAGGTAACAGGAAATCCTGCCACTTCCAACATTGGTTTTGGAGTGTGAATTGTTAATGGTTTTAGTCGGGTGCCATAGCCCCCGACTAACAGAATTGCTTCAGTCACAAAACCTCACACTTTTTATTTATTTGTTAATAAATAAAACTAGTTATGAACCAGGTGTTGGGGAAGTTTCAGGATCAAAAGTCACAGGATAAGTCTTAGGAATAAATAGCACCCAAGTTTGCCCTGGAGCAAATACATAATTGGTGGCACCAACTGTGTAAGTGGTTGGATTTGCTGCCATTGGTCTAGACCATGTAGCTTCAAATCTTTGACCATCTCTCATGATCACAGCTGTTCCTAAACCAACAGTTTGAATTAACGGGGTCTTATTTCCATTCTTATCTTGGAAACCAGAATCAGCTAATTGATCTACGTATTGAACAATTATGTTTTTGGCAAACAATGGTTGGTTAGTTACAGCATCTGATGCAGGTTCTCCATCAAGTGCAATTACCCAAGCGTTATTGGTGCCATCCCATTCAGCACCAACTCGAGAAGCTGGCCATTTAGCTGAAAAAGAATTAGTAGATGTGCCACCAGTTGCAGCAATATCTGAAAATGTCCAACCCATATCTTTAGCGCCGCTAATTCCTGTTAAGGAAGCAACGATTCCACCAAGATCAACGGTTAAATTGTGTGGTGCATTCTTATCTGTTTGACGAGTGTAGAACTTTCCATTCAAACCATGGCTGGCATTAATTAAGTTTGCTTGATCAATTAATGGTAAGAATTTTGTTTGCGCCCCACTGAATGCAAATGCAGGTGTTCCAAACTGTTCCATGATTTCTAAATCAGAAATACGAGCAGATCTAACTGGACCTACTTTGTTAGGCATTGAAGAGTTAAATACCGCTGCAATTCTGGTTAAGCCAGCTTCTACTTCTTCCACAAAAATCATGTCTGCAGCAGAAAGTCCCCATTGAGGTCTTGCTGGATTTACGTTGTCAATTTTTACAACTGCAATTGGTCCACCACTGCCACCTGGTAATCCAGAGATTGGACTAAAGCCAACTTTGGCGGTTTCACTTGCTTCTGGTGCTGCTGTTTCAGTTGTAGTTGAAGAACCACAGGCTGAAAGTGCGAATGTTGCTACTGAGGCTAAAGCGATGAGTTTCAATGTTTTTGTCATACTTCAAACGATAGGCGTAAACGCTCAAGTCCAACACCCCTGACTCACCTATCAATAGGTAGTGTTCATGAGGAATACATCTGGGAAAACTGGTTTTCCTCACTATTCTCTAAGTGGAGATATGACAAATAGCCCGAAAGCCCAATTGCCCACCAACCGCTTGAGGTTATTGGTGGCCATTGCTTCTGGGGTCATTTTGATAGTTGCCACAGTGGCTGGAATCTTTGGTTTTGCTGCCAGAAATTTAGCTGGAAACATTAAAGCTTTAGAAGTTATTGCTTCTCCTAAACCTGTTGCTGAAACTGGTCCTTTAAATATTTTGTTAATGGGAACCGACACTAGAACTGATCAAGGTGGAGGTTTTGGAAGTGAAACTGAATATGGCGGAACTGGTCGAAGTGACACCACAATTCTTGTTCATTTATCAAACGACAGAAAAAGTGCTATTGCAGTAAGTATTCCTCGAGATTCAGTTGTTAATATTCCAGCTTGTACTAAAGAAGATGGCACAACAGTAACTGAGAGAACTGATTTATTTAATTCAGCATTCTCATCTGCTGGTCCTGGCTGCACAGTTAAAACTATTGAGACTTTAACCGGTATAACTATTAATCACGCAGTAATTGTTGATTTTGTTGGTTTTTCAAATGTGGTTGATGCATTAGGTGGCATCAAAGTTTGCTTAACCGAAGCAATTGATGAACCTGTAGAAAATGGTGCAGGTATTCAATTGCCAGCTGGAGTGCAAACCTTAGATGGCAAAAGCGCTTTAGGTTTAATGCGCGCTCGTTATTCATTAGCAGATGGCAGTGACTTAAAAAGAATTGAAAGACAACAAGAGCTTTTATCAATAACTATTGATCAAGTTACAAAAATGAATTTGATTACTGATCTTCCTGCTCTTTATAAAGTTTTAAATGCAGCAACTTCTTCATTAAGAATGGATGCAGGCCTTTCAGATCTTGATTCACTAGTAACTCTTTCAACAAGTCTTTCCAGTATGGGCTCCAAAAATGTTTCATTCGTAACAGTTCCTTACGAAGGAACTCCTGATGGAAATCATGTGCAATGGACTGCATCTGCAAATGATTTGTGGAGTGCAATTATTAATGACACAGGTTGGCCACCAAGTGAAGTTGTGGCAGCTCCAAGTGAGGCTCCAACTACTGAGACTGAAGCCATAGTGGTCAAACCAAGTGATGTCAGCGTTGTGGTTTTGAATGGAACTAAACGTGCAGGATTTGCAGCATTAACTGGGGATTACTTAAAAACTCAAGGCGTAAACGTTGCTGAAGTTGGTAATGCCCCAAATAAAGATACGGCTGAATCTGTAATTGTTCACACACCAGGCAATGCATTAAAAGCACAATTAATTGGTCAACTATTAGGAATTACCAATATTGCCGAAGATCCTCAATTAGTAGGTGGAGATGTAGCAATAGTTTTGGGTAACAATGCTCCAACAACTTGGACTGCACCTGCAAATCCCGTTGTAGTGGAAACTCCAGTTAATGAAACTCCGGCACCAGCACCTTCACCAAGTGCAATTGCTGCACCTGAAAGTGGTTTGTTCTGTCCGCTGCCTTAAATAATTGGTGGACGTAAAAAGAAAGTCATTTTAATAACTGTTAACCAAGTCATTTTTTTATGTGCTAATAAGTCAACAAGTTTTCCGTCTTCCCAGCCAAGTTTAAATTCACTTAAAGCTTCTTTATTTCCTCGAAGTCGAATTAATGAAATCAACTTCCAATTCAATAGATACCAAAATGAAATAAATCCAGGTAAATTTCTTCTTGCTAGTAAAACTCTGTTTCTTGCTTGATACTGATAATAAATTTTGTGTCTGGTTTCTGGTTCAACTGCAGGATGAGTCACAACAACATCTCCTGCATACCAGCACTTAAATCCTGCGTCCCAAATTCTCCAGACTAAATCAATACCTTCATGACCGTAGAAAAATTCATATGGCCACAATCCAACTTTTTGAAAAACATCTCGTCTAACAGTTGTGGCACCTTCCCACAACGAAAACATGTGTGATGATCTATCTGGATTTTTTGTATTTAATCTAGGAATCCAGCGTCTAGGAGTTGGCAAACCATTGGGATCTTTTGGTTGCGGTTGAATCAGGGCAATTTTAGGTTTAGCAATAAATTTCTTATAAATATTTGCCAAAGTATCAATATCTTCTAGCACCACATCATCATCTAGAAAGAAAAGGAAATCTCCAGCAACACTATTTACTCCAGCATTTCTTCCCGCTGGTATTCCTAAGTTTTCTTTAATAAAAACACTTTTGACTCCTGTGGGAAGAGATTTTGGTTGCCAGCCATTTCCCACCACAACAACATCGGTTGTGACACCAACTTGTCCCAGGATTGATGAAATTGCAGCTTTTAGTTGAGCAGGTCTATTTCCTTGCGTTAAAACAATGCAACCAAAAGTAGGTGATAATTCGTTCATCTTTTTAGGCACGTAAACGTGAGGAAGTAAGAATTGCAACTAAGTGTCCAACCACAGTTATGAAGGCGGCCAGAGTCAATAGCACCAAAACTTGTGCTGAAACATCAAATATTGCAGACATTAAAATAATGATGCTTAATTCCACTGAATGATAAATCTTATGTATTGGGAAAAATCTGAATAGTGATCGCAATCCCGCTAATAAGCTATTTCGAGGTACTGCAACATTTTTATCTTCAGAAAGTTTGCCTAAATTGGCAAAACTTCTGGCTACATGAACCATATCGTTAAAAACTTTATTGAAGGTTACTAAAAGTGCTAAAACTAATCCATAAATAATGGCAACTATTAATTCTTCTTGTTCTAGGAAAACTCTAATTCCAAAAGCAATCGCAATTAAAGCCTCTGTTGAATAGTGCCCAAATCGATCTATAAATATTCCTGCTGGATTAAACCTTTGAGAAACACGTGCCATTTCACCATCTGAGCAATCAAAAAGCATTTGTAACTGTGCAAAAAACACCGCAAGAATTGCACCGATTAAACCTGTTTTAATAACACTTGCAGCAGCTAACCAGCCTGACAAGACCATTAACCAAGTTACAACAGTCGGGCTAAATCCAAGTGAGAGTAATACTTTGGACAAATAAGGTGAAATTCTTCGCATGTATAAAGGCCCAGACCAATGTTCAGCCACTCTTCTATTTAATACTTCTGGAGGCTGACCAAGAGACTTAATTTGTGCAATCGAGTAATTAGTCATGAAGTCCCCCTGAATCTTTTTGATACGCATTCAAAGCTTCAGTCAAAGTTCCATTAACAGCAAGTGAGCCATCTTTCAAATACAAACCTCTAGTACAAAATTCTTTTAAGTCTCTTTCTTTATGGGAAACCAAAAAGAGTGTTTTTCCTTGATTCAAAAGATCTTTCATCCTGATGTAACACTTTTCTTTGAAAGCTGCGTCTCCAACGGCTAAAGCTTCGTCTACCAAAATTATGGGCTCATCAATTGAAGTAACAATGGAAAATCCAAGTCTTACTTTCATTCCACTTGAGAAATGTCTGACCGGGGTGTCAAGGAAATCTCCAACTTCGGCGAATTCAACAATGCTGTCAAATCTTTTCTTTAATTCACTTCTACTTACACCATGAAGTCCAGCTACAAGTCCAATGTTGTCTCGAGCAGTTAGGTCACTTTTTAATCCACCAGTTAATTCAATTAATGGAGCAACGCCACCATTTACTGTCACACTTCCTTCATCTGGAAGGAGCACTCCGGCAATTATGCGAAGCAAAGTACTTTTACCTTGACCATTTGCACCCATTAAGCCAACAGCTTCACCGGCATTTACCTGAAAGTTAATATTTCTTAATGCCCAGAATTCACCCTTAGGCGAAGTATTTTTCTGTTGCAACAACATTTCGCGAATAGAAAAGTTTCTTTTTCTGTTTCTTCTAAAACTTACCCCGATATCTTTAACGTCAATTACGATGCTCATTTTATACTTCCTTCAAAACTGAACGTTCAACTTTTTTGAAGAATATGACACCTGTTACAAAAATAATTAATGAAATAATCACTGAGAAAACTATAGGTGTGACAAGGTTTGGATCATTCCAAAATCCTGCTCGATACATTGAAATAATTCCAGTCATTGGATTTAGGTATGCAATAGTTTGGAATCTTTCAGGAATATCTGAAACTCCATAAATTATGGGAGTTAAATAAAACATCATTCTTAACAGAATTCTCAAAATGTTTGTCGTATCTCTTGCTAGCACTGTTAAAGGTGCCAGAATTAAACCAATTCCTGAAAGTAATAAGAATTGAATCACGAAAGCAAGTGGGATAAATAATAAGGCAGCAGAAACTTCAGCACTCGCAATTATTGAAATTACAACTAAAATTGGCAGGGCTAAAACAAATTCAGTACCTTTAGCGCCGATGCTTTTGATTACCCATAAATATCTAGGAATGGCAATGGATCTAACCATTTTGCTTTCCATCACTAAAGATCTAGCTGAATCAGTTACTGCGCCGTTAAACCAAGTCCAAGAAAGAATTCCAGTTAATAAAAACAAAATATAAGGTTGCTCACCTAATGATTTTGCTCCAACGATGTATGAAAAAACAAACCAATAAATTGCAGACATTGCCAATGGATCTAACAGAGTCCAGAAATAACCCAGCCAGGTTCCGGCATATCTAATTTGTAAATCTCGATAAACCAAAATGCGAAAGGCGCCAAACTTACCCAAAGGGTTCGTTCTCCTCCACGCTCATCAGATGCGATCGCGTTGTCTACAAGGTTACAGGCGCTTGCTTCCTTTTAAGAAACCAACGCCCCAAGATAAATGCATTGTTGGAAGAACCAGCAGTAAATACATGCGACTTAGTAGACCTATTTTGGAACCAATGGTTAAAAACGCTAAGAAGATAACAGTCAGATAAACAATTGGTGCAAGCCATCCAATTTGCAACCAACCAATTTCCAAGATCTTAGAAAACAAAACCATAACAAATCCTGCAATTAATCCACTAACAGTAATTGGGGGTGCAAGATATCTCATTGAAACAGTTTCTGGATAAGTTTTTGTAACTTGTTTTCTCCATTGACCATATTCAAAATATTGCTTGGCTAATTGCAAAAGGTTTTTTCTAGGTCTATATGAAACAACAAGATCGGGATTAAACCAAATCCTTCCACCAGTTTTTCTAATTCTATAATTCATTTCCCAATCTTGGGCTCTGATAAATGATTCATCAAAATATCCAACTCTTTCCAATGCAGATTTTCTAAATGTTCCTAGATAAACGGTGTCAACCTCACCAGATTTTCCACCAACATGAAATGGTGCATTTCCCACACCAAACTTTGAAGTCATAGCAGCTGCCACACTTTTCTCAAAAGCATTTGTTCCTTCTGCTTTCATTAAGCCGCCAACATTGTCAGCACCTGATTCAACAAGAGTTTTAACTGCATTTTTTATGTAATTACTATCAACAATTGCATGTCCATCGAGTCTGACAATAATGTCAAAATTTGAATTCTTGATCGCCTTGTTTAAAGCAGCTGCAGTTCTGCCAGATGGATTTTCAACAAGTTTAATTCTTTGGTCTTTGGCTAATTCTTGGGCAATAATATTGGTCTGATCTTTGGATGGGCCTAGTGCCAAAATAATCTCTAATTGGCCAGAATAATTCTGATTCAATATTGCTTGAACAGATTGTTTTAAAAAACGTTCTTCATTTAAAACTGGGATGATCACAGAAACTGCTGGTTCTGACATTAATTCACCCACTTTTTCTATTCTTTAATAGCAACGCTAGTCGAATAAAGAGATAAATCCTTGAATAAATCATACGATTGTCCGTGTGGAGAAGAAAAATGGTTTACCAAACGAATGGTTTAGAGACTCAAAGTCGACTAATCCAAAAGCATCAGGTGCTAAGGCTCGAAAACCAAAGAGTCTGAATAAAAGACAAATAGCTTGGGTATTTCTAGGAGCATTTTCTTACTGGTTCGTTTTCCTACTAATTATTGCTTTATTGCAATTAAACAAGATACCTATTGAAAGAGTTGAATCAGAAATTCCTAAATCACCTGGACAAACTTGGCTGCTAATTGGAAGTGATTCAAGAGATGACATTGATAATCCTGTCTTAGAAGGTGCGCCTTTAGGAAAATTTGAAGGTCAACGAAGTGACACAATAATTATTATGAGTGTTCCAAAGATTGGCACTCCTCTACAACTTACAAGTATTCCAAGAGATCTTGTGGTGACAATTCCTGCACGTGGTGACACGGGAGAAAAGAAAAATAAAATTAATGCAGCTTATGCATTTGGTGGCCCAAGCCTTTCACTAAATACTGTGGAAAAACTTGTGGGAGTGCAAATGGATAATTACGCTGAAATTGGATTTGCTGGATTAGTAAATGTTGTAAATAGTTTTGGTGGGATAAAGGTTTGTCCTAGCCAAGATTTTTCTGATAAGAAATCTGGCTTAGAAATTAAAGAAGGTTGTCAAACAGTTGATGGTTTAACGGCTTTGGCATATTCGCGCATGCGTTATGCAGACCCAAAAGGTGATATTGGTAGAGGGGAAAGACAACAAGAAGTAGTAAAGCAAATCATGAAGAAATCTTTGTCTCCATTTACTTTGCTTAATCCATTAAGAGCTCCG
>JBJOOK010000005.1:0-36020 GCA_046051325.1 Actinomycetota bacterium
AGTTACAAAAGATGCGCGAGGATCTTGTCTCACAACTCCAACTAGATCTGCAAAATCTCTAGGTGGAAAGTCTTTAATGGAACGACCATTAACTGTTACGTCCCCTGTTAAATCTCCACCGGTAAAACTTGGTACCAGGCCATTGATTAAACCTAAAAGTGTGGATTTTCCTGAACCAGTTTTTCCAACCACAAGAGCAAGCTCTCCGGCAGGAATTGTTAAATTAACATTTTCCAAAATGGGAAAATTTGAACCACTGTATTTAAATGAGACATTTTCAAACTTGATCATGCTGCATTCCTTTGCAATTGTGTATTTGCCCTAAACAAATCACTAACAGCTCTATTGCTCAACGGAGGCTTTGGCGAAAGAGGAATCGCAAGAACGGCCACCCAAATACTAACTAGCGTGATGAAGTTAATTTGAGGAAAAGATATAGGACTAGTTACAGGATTTAGCACAATTGATTCAGTAAATCTCATTGCTACTAAACCAAAAAAGGCAGATGTAATCACTAATACTTCAGGAATGTGCCATTTATCTGGTCGATAATTAGTGCGAGAAGCATTTTTGCCAGCTAACCACAAGGCAAAAAAGGATAACGAAATACCAATTAGCATTGTTAGAGTTCCAATATTTGATTGGCTAAATACTCCTAATAACCCAGCAAGACCAAAAAGTATTCCTAAAAGACCCAGCAACATCAAAATATTTGTAACTCTTCTTTTACTTTCACTTTGATGAATTCGTCTGCCATAACCTCGAGAATCCATGGCTGAGGCTAGCAATAGTGCTCGTTCCATTGCTCCTTCTAATACAGGAACAAAAGTTTTAGCTAGTGCGCGAATCCCATTAGTTTTTCTACCTCTTAAGAATTGTGCATCTCTTACTCTTTTGGCATCAAAAGCAAGTTGAGGCGCAAATGTTAAAGCAACCACAATTGATAAACCAACTTCATAAAGGGCGGCAGGAATAGATTTCAATAACCTGGTTGGTGATGCTAAAGATTGAGCTCCACCAATACAAACCAAAATTGTGGCAAGTCTTAGTCCTTCTTGAAAAGCGTAAATAACAGTATTGGCTTCAATTTCGCCACCTAATTTAACTCCGACAAAAAAACTAGGTAAATCAATTTGAGGAAGGGTAAATAACAAAGTATCGCCAAAGATATCTGGAGTAATAATTACCAAAAACATACGAATCACGATCACTAAACCTGCTGCAATTAAATAGCCTTTGATTGATCTAGACCAAGGCGCATCACTTTTTCTAAATCTGACCACAATTAAAACCACAGCAATAATTGAAATTAGCAAAACTGGATTAGTTGTTCCAGCGGCCATTGCAGCTAAAAATATTGCCCATAACCACCAAGCACCAGAATGCAAAAAGCGGTGCTCAGTTAAAGAAATTGGCTTATGCCATCTGCGGGGGGCAGATGGCATAAGAGTCTTATTAGTTTGCAATTTAATTATTTCTTCTTACGCATTTTCAAAACAACTGCAAATGCGACGATAAGAACTGCTGCTAAACCAATCAATTGCACATTGGTATTAGTTGGCTCTTTTACTTCATCAGCTGGGACGTCTACTGTTGGTGTATCTTCTGCAGTTGCAATTTCTGTTGGATCAGAAGTTGTTGATGCAATTTCTAAACCACATTCTTCTTTTGGATATCCATTGATGCCACAAACAAAACCATCATTGGCTCTAACTTCTAAACCAGCTGCGTTTAGTGCATCTGCTGCAGTTTGTCCTTCAGTAACAGTTACGCACTTAACAACACTTGCAGATGGCGGAGTTTCACCTTCTGGTGCTGTTGCTTGATCGTTGAAATCAACAACAACTGCAACTCTTAGAGTTCCTGCTTGTTCAGATGTGTCTGGACAAAGTTCTGCAAACACTGCACTTTCAGTTGGAGGCAAACCATTGTCTGCTCCAGTGATGGCAAATTTCCAACCAGTAACCATTTGATCTGTTGCTTTTAAAGTGCCAGCACCTTCATTGGCAAATGACCATGAGTCATTTGTTGTAACCCAAAAAGTCCAATAACGATAATCAGCAGCATTTGCTGGTGTTATTGAAAATAGGGAAGTGAAAATACTTGCAATAAAAATTACTGCGATATTTCTTTTTAACTGCTTCATTCGTTTCTCCTTGTGCTTTTGGCCGTAGGTGAGCGAAATGAGCGAGGCTTAAGAATTAAAAATCTAAATACAAAACCCTTTGCATCAATAGATACAAAGGGAAGGTGGATCTAGAAAAACAATCCGGCCTGCCCCGTTTTCCTCGACGGTGCGTTGGACGACTCATTCCTTGTTAGGTAATCCGACTCGTCATTTGGCACCAAATTTTCATCTGGTGAATGACCCACGGTTGCGGGACAGTGCCGGTATCCGACCGACTTCCCCTTTTACAAGGAACAGGTTTTCTTGCGTAAAAGACAACTTACATGGGAACACTGCATCCCAGTCAATGGCAAAGAGGTGGTGAGTTGTGAAACTATTTATATAGAGAAGCCAAGTTGTCGCGGGGGCACACTTGAATTTTCTCTAAGAGCAGGAGAAAGTCAAAATGGCATTTACCTGGGTTTATTTAGATGAAGCAGGAAAACCAGTTGCAGACTTACC
Organism: Actinomycetota bacterium; assembly: GCA_046051325.1. Taxonomy (GTDB): domain Bacteria; phylum Actinomycetota; class Actinomycetes; order S36-B12; family UBA5976; genus ATZT02. The sequence continues at coordinate 2,630 of JBJOOK010000005.1, forward strand.
AAAAGAAGCAGTGATCGCAGAATTTAAAACCAGAGCAGAAGCTGAAAGCTGGTTGACCACGAATTGGAAAAGTTTATTAAGTGGCGGAGTACATCAAGTATCTCTGTGGGATGGAACTGAATTGGCCATGGAAAACATGAGCCTTCATCCAGCTTAAAAAATTACTTAAATTCTTTTGGCGCTCCACCAATTTTTACAATTGATGGCGGAATACGTAATTGTCTTAATTGCAATGCACGCATAAGGCCATAAAAAACTGCCCCTTTTCTTTCCTTTGGATCTGAGTAAGTTGCATTGATTTCTTTTTTAATTTTTAATCCCAACAAAACTTCATCAAGCAATGTGCCAAGCATCATTACTAACCACAGGAAATAAACAACTCGAGCAATTGTTGGATTGGGTATTAAAGATAGAACTAAAACAATTAAAGCTAAAGGTAGGAATAATTCACCAAAGTGCCAACGAGAATCAACCAGGTTTCTTACATGTCTTCTGACTGGACCTTTATCTCTAAACGGCATAGCCCATTCTTCGCCTCGGTTCATTGCTAAACGAGTTTCTAATCTTTGCTCGCGAGCACGTTGACGAACGGCTACTTTTGCTTCTTTGGAATCTTTAGGAACTTTCAAAGCTTTCTTACGCGCAGCTTCGGCGTCTTTGCGTTTAGGAGTTGGTTCTGATTTCATAATTGTTTTCTAGGTTAGCAGGTTTTGTTATGCCCCTGGCAAGGCCAACATTTGATTGAGGGCGATGCGGGCATAGGCCTTGGTATCTTGGTCAACTTTGATCTGATTAACAACATTTCCATTTACTAGATTTTCTAAAGAGGCAACTAAATGGGGTAAATCAATTCTGTTCATGGTGGAGCAATAGCAAATTGTTTTATCTAGAAAGGAAATGTTTTTATCAGGAAATTCTCGAGCAAGGCGTCTAACCAGATTTAGTTCTGTTCCAACTGCCCAACTAGTTCCTGGCCTTGAGGCTTTAATAGTCCTAATAATTCCTTCAGTAGATGCCACCACGTCAGCTGCTTCTGCTACTTCATTGACGCATTCTGGATGAACAATGATTTTTACATCCTTTATGCGCTCCCTTACGTCCATTACTGATTTCATATTGAATCTGGCATGAACTGAGCAGTGACCTTTCCACAGAATCATTTTGGCGTTTACAAGTTCAGCATCAGTTAAACCACCGCGAGGTTTTAAGGGATTAAAAACTACGCAGTCTTCCTTTTTTAATCCAAGTTTCATCACAGCAGTATTTCTACCTAAATGTTGATCAGGTAAAAACAAAACTCTTTCACCTTTGGCAAAAGACCATTCCAAAGCTTTTTGAGCATTGGATGATGTACAAACTGTGCCACCATTTTTTCCAGTAAAACCTTTAATTGCTGCAGTTGAATTCATGTAAACAACTGGCACGGTTGTTTTTGCAATTCCTAAATCTTCTAGTACTGACCAACAAGTTTCTACTTGGCTAATTTCAGCCATATCAGCCATAGAGCAACCAGCTGCTAAATCTGGCAGGATTACGTTTTGCAAATCAGTGGTAAGAATGTCGGCACTTTCGGCCATGAAATGAACACCGCAAAAAACTATGTAATCAGCATTTGGTCTTGCTGCTGCATCTTTTGCTAATTTGAATGAATCTCCAGTGGTATCAGCAAATTGAATTACTTCATCTCTTTGATAGTGATGGCCCAAAATAAATAAACGATCACCTAGTTTTTCTTTGGCAACTAGAGCTCGCTCTACTAAATCAGGGGCAGAAGCTTTGGGTAATTCACCAGGGCACTCCACACCTTTTTCAGTGTCGGAATCGGAAAAATTTCCTAAAAGATGCAACAAAGGTGTTGGTGAAGGTTCAGTCCAAGTTGGTGCCATATACCAATCGTGTCATGTTCTACTAATGTTCGCGAGGTGCGCATAGTTATTGCCCCCGATTCATTTACTGGGACCCTGACAGCAGCCCAGGCTGCTTTGGCTATCAAAACTGGTTGGGAAAAAACCAGCAAAGCCGATTTCTTTTTGGCACCAATGAGTGATGGTGGTCCAGGTTTTATTGACGCCATTGAATTTGGTTTTGGGGGAACTAAAACTCATCACCACGTCACAGGTTTAGAAGGAACTCAAATTACCGCCCCACTTTTAATAGTCGGAAAAACTGCTTACATTGAATCTCATTTAATTGTTGGCCCACAACTAATCACTAAAGAGCCAAGAACGCCAGAGAAATACACCTCTCGTGGCATTGGTGAATTAATCAATATTGCTTTAAAAGAAGATTGCCAAACCATATTTGTAGGAGTTGGTGGAACAGCTTCAATTGATGCTGGAGTTGGAATCCTAGAAGTTGTCGATAAAGAAAAACTAAACGATGTGGAATTAATTGCTGCAACTGATGTTGATGTTTTGTTACTAGGAAACAGAGGAGCTGCTAAAGGTTTTGGTGAACAAAAAGGTGCCAGCAAAGAATTAATTGACCAACTAGAAGCAAAACATCAAGAACTGGCAAAAAATACTCCTAAAAGAAAAGATAAAAAAGATGCAGCAGTGATGCTAGGAGCTGGAGCTGGTGGGGGAATTGGTTTTGCGCTTATGGCACTTGGTGCAAATCGTGTTAGTGGATTAGAACTTGTTACAGAATCTTTTGATCTGGCAAATGAAATAGCAAATAGTGATTTAGTAATAACAGGTGAAGGCAAACTTGATTGGCAAACCTTAAGAGGAAAAGTAATTACGGGTGTGGCAGAAATTGCTACTGAAAGTGCTATTTCATGTTTGGCTCTTTGTGGTCAAGTAATTGCAGGTAAAAGAGAATTGGCAGCTGCTGGAATTGTTGGGGCTTATGGCTGCATCGAAGAAGGCGAAGAATTACCCGATGACCCATTTATGGCCCTGGTTTTCCTCGCGGAGCGGGTCAGCAGGACATGGTCGCAATAACGTGGCAATATAGATAGTGAAGGAAAGGTAAAACATGACCGCAGAAACCACAAACACCCAAGGTGTTTCATTAACCGATTTTGCAACAACAAAAGTTCGTACTCTTTTGAGTCAAGAAGGAAGAGATGATTTAGCTCTTCGAATTGCTGTGCAACCAGGTGGATGTTCCGGCATGCGTTACCAATTATTTTTTGACGATCGCTCCCTAGAAGGAGATGCCACACACGCTTTTGGTGATGTGAAAGTAGTGGTAGACAAAATGAGTGTTCCGTATCTAATGGGTGCAACTATTGATTTTGTTGACACTATTGAGAAACAAGGTTTCACGATTGATAATCCAAACGCCGGGGGATCCTGTGCGTGCGGTGATTCTTTCCACTAAATCTTTCTTTTCCTTAAATAATCACTATTCTTTCTAATTGTGACTTTAAATATTGCAATCACTGGCTCTATTGCCACAGATCATTTAATGCGTTTTCCTGGAAAATTTACTGACTCTTTAGTTGCAGACAAATTAGATCACGTTTCGCTATCTTTCTTAGTTGATGATTTACAAATTAGACGAGGTGGCGTTGGAGCTAACGTTGCTTTCGCTATGGGCAAAATGGGACTTCGCCCAATTTTGGTTGGAGCTGTTGGAAAAGATTTTGCTGAATATAGATCTTGGTTAGAAAGACACAATGTTGATTGTGAATCAATTCATTACAGTGAAGAAAAACATACCGCCAGATTTGTGTGCACCACAGATGAAGTTGCTAATCAAATAGCATCTTTTTATCCAGGTGCAATGAGTGAATCTAACCAAATTGAATTAGGTCCAGTAATTGATCGTTTAGGAAAAATAGATTTTGTTTTCATTGGCCCAAGTGATCCTGAAGCCATGATTAAACACACTGAAGAAGCAAAACAAAGAAAAATTGCATTCATAGCTGATCCAAGTCAACAAATGGCTCGCATGGATGGAAAACAAATTGCTCAATTAATTGATGGTGCTGAGTATCTATTTATGAATGAATACGAATCTTCTTTAATTGAAAAGAAAGTCGGTTGGAACACTGATGAATTGATGAAAAGAGTTGGCACCGTTGTTACAACTCTGGGAGCAAAAGGTGCCCGCATTCAAAGCAAACATGAAACAATTGCCACAGTTGCTTGTCCACCAGAGGCCGAAAGAATTGATCCAACTGGTGTGGGAGATTCATTTAGAGCAGGTTATTTAGCAGCACATTCATGGGGATTAATTCCTGAGCGTTGTGCTCAGGTTGGTTCCATGCTTGCAACCTATGTAATTGAAACAGTGGGAACGCAAGAATATTCATTTACCAATACCGAATTTGTCCAAAGATTCTCATCATTTTATGGTGCAAGTGCAGCCAGTGAAATTGAAAAACATTTAGTTAAATAACTTTATGCCCACACCGCTTGAACCTTCGGTTTGGGATTTTCCAACGCTAGAGCAAATGCCTAAAGATGATTTAGTGATTTTGGGTGCTGATTTAAAACCAGAGACAGTGATTGATTCTTACAAGCATGGGATTTTTCCTATGCACATCGAAGTAGCAAACAAACGACAAATTGGTTGGTGGTCACCACAACAACGAGGAATTTTACCTTTGAACAAAATAAATATTTCCAAATCTTTACAAAAATCAATGAAGAAGTTTCAAGTTACTTTCGATCAAGCTTTTGATCAAGTAATAGAGGGCTGCGGGGATGACAAAAGACCACAAGGCTGGATCAATAAAGAAATAAAGATTGCCTATAAGAAACTATTTGACTTAGGTTATGTGCATTCAGTTGAAGTATGGAATAAGAATGATGAACTAGTTGGTGGACTGTATGGCGTGGAAGTTAGAGGATTGTTTGCTGGAGAGTCAATGTTTCATAAAGAAACTGATGCTTCCAAAACTGCCATGGTTTATTTAGTGAACAGATTGAAAGAAGCTGGGGGAGAAAGAATTTTTGATGTGCAATGGCAAACCCCTCACTTAAAGTCTATGGGAGTTATAAAAATTCCTAGAAGCAAATATCTTTCACTTCTTCCAGAAGTGATGAAAACTAAACCTGCTTTTTAAATTCCTGCAGATTCTTTTAATTCTTTCATAGTTTCATTCAAAGCTTTTACGAAATCTAAAATATCTGCATCATTAGCATTAAATGGTAAAGAAATTCTTATATTGATTTGTCCCTCAAAACCCATAGCAGCTAAAACATGAGAAGGTTTAACTTGATCAGGAGTGCAAGATGAACCACTGGAAATTGCAAAACCTCTCTTACTTAAACCACTAACTAAAGCTTCTCCATCTATGTTTTTAATTACTGCTGCTAAAACATGAGGAACTCTTGCAACAGGATCACCTAAAAGAGTTATGTCTAAATTACTAGAAAGCAATTGCCTTAGTTCATTTATTAGAGTTCCAAGAGATTTGGCAATGTCAGATCTATTTAAGGTAATTTCTTCAAGGCTTGCTCCAATTGCCACAGCATGAGGAATAGAAACGTTATTAGAGAATTTATGATTTTCTCGTCCATCGTCTAACAGAATTGATTTAAATCTCACATTTCTTTTCACAACTAAAATATCAATTCCAATTGGAGCCCCCCAGGTAGCAGGTTTAAGAAGTAATACATCCCAATCACTTCCGAGATTTACTAAACCAGCCGTCATGGTTGCATCTACAAATAGCGGAATATTTAATTCTTGACATTTTTTATAAATTGGATTTAGTGGTTGCTGGGTCCCGACTTCATGGTTGGCAAATTGCAAAACTGCTAAACCTGGTTTATTAGTTGCAAGGGAATCAATAAATTGGCTTTCATTAACTCGGGCGAATTTATCAACTGGAATTTCAAAAGTTGTAAAGTCTTTTAATCTTTCAATTATTGCTTTTTGTTCCACTGCGGAATAAATCACTGTTTTGTTATCCAAGGCTTTAAGTAGTCCACTAATTGTTAAATCAATTCCAGCATTTCCAGAAGGAATAAATGAGACCTCATCTGGATTAACTTTCAATCTTGCAGCAATTGAAGCTCTGGCACTATCAAGAAGGAGACGAGCAGAACGAGAATCGTGATAGAGCTTGGTTGGATCAACAAAGGCATAGTCAGGAAGAGATCCCAAGGCTTTTTTTGCTGCAGGGTGAATTGGATGAGAACTTAAAGAGTCGAAGTTGTGCGTATGTGCACTTGTGCTTGAAGACATGTGTCAAACGTTACTTGCCCTTGTTTTCCTCACAAAGCCTTGAGTGCACTAACCTCTTATATATACAGTGCAATCCTGAAGGAGAACTTGGTTTCGTGCGCAAAATTCGTGCCGGTCTAATCCTTGGATCTGTTTTCCTACTTTCTGCTTGTTCTAAAGCTGCTCAAGATGAAACTTTGCGAATTGGATTTCCAGAACCATCAACCACTGAAGGAATCCTGATATTAAATCTGTGGCAAGGAACTTGGATTGTTGCCCTAGGTGTGGCTGCCCTTGTTCTTGGTTTACTTTTTGCAGCACTAATTCTTTATCGTCGTAGAAGTGATGCAGATGTTCCTAAACAAACTCGTTACAACATTCCTTTAGAAATTCTTTACACAATTGTTCCTCTAGTAATTGTGTTAGGACTTTTCTTCTTCACTGCAAGAGATCAATCAACTTTAATTAAATTAACCGGAGAACAAAAACACACAGTCAATGTTGTTGGCTTTAGATGGTCTTGGATTTTTAATTACAAAGAAGCTGGCGTTTACGAAATAGGAACCCCAGCACTTCCTCCAACTCTTTATCTGCCAGTTGATGAAAAAGTTAAATTTGAATTAACTTCACCAGATGTAATCCATTCATTCTGGGTTCCAGCATTCTTAATGAAGATGGACGTAGTTCCAGGAAGACTTAATGCTTTTGAATTAACCCCAAATAAGACTGGTGAATTTGTTGGTAAATGTGCTGAGCTTTGTGGAGTAGATCATTCTCGAATGTTATTTAACGTCAAAGTTGTCTCTCGTGCCGAATTTGACCAACACATTGCTGATTTGAAAGCCGCAGGTCAAGTTGGTGCTTTAACATCAGGAAGAGTAGATACAAGTGGTAACCCAGATTGTCTAGGTAACCCTGAATTAGCTGGATGTAAGGCGGAAAACTAAATGACGTTAATTGAAGATCGTCCAACAGTTTCATCTCACGCTCATGCTGCAAAAAAGAACACCATGGGAAGAACCGTTGTTAAATGGATGACCTCAACTGATCCAAAAGTAATTGGAAATCTTTATTTAATTACTTCATTTATTTTCTTCATGATTGCCGGATTAATGGCAATGGTTATCAGAGCAGAATTAGCTAGACCTGGTTTGCAATTTGTGACAAATGAGCAATACAACCAAATGTTTACCATGCACGGAACAATCATGTTGTTCTTGTTTGCGACACCTTTGTTCGTTGGTTTTGGAAATGCCATCATGCCTATTCAAATTGGTGCACCAGATGTATCTTTCCCAAGACTTAACTTGGTTGGCTACTACATGTTCTTATTTGGCGGCCTAATTGTTGTCTCAGGTTTCTTAACTCCAGATGGTGCTGCAAGTTTTGGTTGGTTTGCTTATGCACCACTTTCCAATGCTGTGAACTCACCAACTATTGGTGCAGATCTTTGGATTATTGGTTTGGCCATTGGTGGTCTGGGAACAATTCTTGGTGCCGTTAACTTTATTACCACTATTTTTACAATGAGAGCACCAGGAATGGTGATGTTTAGATTGCCAATTTTTACCTGGACAATTCTTTTAACAAGTGTTCTAGTTTTGATGGCTTTTCCAGTGCTGGCAGCTTCTTTAATAGTGCTACAAGTTGATAGAAGTTTTGGTGCTCAAGTATTTGAAGCTGCAAACGGTGGCGCAATATTGTGGCAACATTTATTTTGGTTCTTTGGTCATCCCGAAGTTTATATCATCGCTCTACCATTTTTTGGAATCATTAGCGAAGTAATTCCAGTATTTAGCCGTAAACCAATCTTTGGTTACAAAGGTTTAGTTTTTGCCACCATTGCAATTGCAGGACTTTCCGTTGCAGTGTGGGCACATCACATGTATGTCACAGGAGCTGTGTCATTGCCATTCTTTGCGTTAACCACAATGTTGATTGCTGTTCCTACGGGAGTTAAATTTTTTAACTGGATTGGCACAATGTGGCGAGGTTCAATTTCTTTTGAAACTCCAATGCTTTTTGTTATTGGATTCTTAATTACCTTTCTTTTGGGTGGATTAACTGGCGTAATGTTGGCAATGCCGCCAATTGATTTCCATGTTTCTGATTCTTATTTCGTAGTAGCTCATTTTCATTACACCGTGTTTGGAACTGTAGTTTTTGCAATGTTTGCAGGATTTTATTTCTGGTGGCCAAAATTCACCGGCAGAATGTTGGATGACTCCCTGGGCAAAATTCACTTCTGGACCGTATTTATTGGTTTTCAAGTCACATTCTTAATTCAGCATTGGTTAGGTATTAAAGGAATGCCAAGACGTTATGCCGATTATTTAGCTAGTGATGGATTTACTTTAGGAAACACAATTTCAAGTGTTGGTTCATTCTTACTTGGAGCTTCTACATTGTTTTTCCTATGGAATGTGTACAAAACTTGGAGAACTGCACCTTTGGTAAAAGTTAATGATCCATGGGGTTGGGGAATGAGTTTGGAATGGGCGACTTCTTGTCCACCCCCAAGACACAACTTCACAGAATTGCCACGAATTAGATCAGAGCGTCCAGCATTTGATGCAGCTCATCCTGAACTTGCTGACATGGATGCACCGGTTAGAAAGAACATTTTGGATGACGCTATTGGTGGACCAAAGTTAGGGAAAAGAATTTAAATGAAATCTGGTGGATACCTATTTCTTCTAGGTGGAATTTTCTACATAATCACCGGTGCAATTTATTACGCGGTAACTAGAGAACCAGTTGGAACCACTGCTTTAATTTTGACAGCAGGACTTGCTGAACTTGTGGCATTTTACTTACTTTTTACTCAAAACAGAATTGGTTACCAACCAGAAGATAACTCTGAAGCAGAACAAAATGAAGCACCAGCTGATTATGGTTTCTACTCACCTCACTCATGGTGGCCAATGATCGTGGCCGGAGCTACAGCAATTACTTTCTTAGGTTTGATTTTTGCGGTGTGGATTTTGTTATTAGGTCTTGGTTTAGTGCTGTTTGCTGTTTGGGGTTGGTTATTTGAATATTGGAAGTTTGAAAGAGTAGAGCCGATAAGGCATTAAGTTGAAAAAATTTCAGAGAAATGAAAATAATTCCTCTCAAAGTACTCAGTTAAATCGAATTTCACCTCTTGCAGATTTTTTCAAGCAAGAATCAGCTTCAGGAAAACTAATTGTTTTTGCATCCCTCTTGGGATTAATCGTTGCCAATAGTTCTTGGGGTAAAAGCTATTTTCAAATCTTAGAGTCAACATTTTCATTCTCCTTATCAGCATTTAGCTTTGAAATGGACTTAATACATTTTGTAAATGATGGACTGATGACAATTTTCTTTTTCGTAGTGGGCCTAGAAATAAAAAGAGAACTAGTGGAGGGGCATTTATCAACACTTAAAAATGCAGCTTTGCCTTTCTTTGCAGCAATTGGAGGAATGCTTGTTCCTGCTCTGATTTATCTGTCTATCGCTGGAGACTCTTATAGTTCAGGATGGGCAATACCTGTTGCCACAGATATTGCATTGGCAGTTGGAGTTTTGGGATTAATTGGCAGTAAAAGTATTTCAATTCTAAGACCATTTCTACTGGGGCTTGCAGTAATTGATGACATAGGTGCAATTTTAATTATTGCCGTTTTCTTTTCGGTTGGGATTAATTTCTCCTGGTTATTAGCAGCTGGAGTTTTAGTTTTAATTGTGGTTTTAACTAAATATTTAGATATTAGATTCACAATTGTTTACATCTTTTTAGGATTAATTCTTTGGTTGTGTCTTTATAAATCTGGCGTGCATCCCACCATGGCAGGAGTAATTCTAGGTCTACTTGCACCAGCTATTCCATTTATTTCTAAAGAGTACGTAGACACAGAAGAATTAGTGAACCTATCGAGTGCAGAACACGTTGCCAATACCAAGAAAATTGCTAAAAACTCTGTCTCTGTAGTGGAATGGCTTTTGCACCAAATACATCCCTGGACGGCCTTTCTAATTGTTCCGCTCTTTGCATTTGCAAATTCTGGAATAGTAATTTCTTCGCAAAGTTTGCAGGAGGCACTGAATTCTCCGCTAGCTTGGGCAATTTTTGTAGGACTAGTCGCTGGAAAACCTTTAGGAATTTTAGCTTTTAGTTTTGTGGCCATTAAATCAAATGTGGGAGCGTTGTCTGGAACAGTTAAATGGCGAGAGATCTTTGCAACTGGAAGCTCTGCTGGTATTGGTTTTACTGTTTCGATCTTTATTGCCAAACTTGCCTTTACTGATCAAAATTTACAAAACCTTGCCATCTTGAGTGTCTTGGTTGCTTCGGTATTTAGCGGAGTTCTATCCCTGCTCTTATTCAAATTGGGAACTTCGCGAAAATAACTGCCTTTGTGCCTTCAGGCACAAACTTCTCTCACGAGGGGTGAAAAAATGTCCAAAAATTATTACGAAAACTCTTTCATTTGTTCACAATCTTCCTGTATGAATACCTACTAAGCGCTTAGTCGTGATCGTCATGACTGCTCTGGGAGGTGCGCTGCATGGCTGGAAATTCTGCACATCATGCCGAGGACGTAAAACGTCTGGCTGAGCTGGGTTACAAACAGCAATTCGAACGTAAGTGGAGTGGGTTCTCAAACTTCGCTGTTTCGTTCTCAATCATTTCAATCTTGTCTGGATGTTTCACAACATTTAGCCAGGCCTGGAACAACGGTGGTCCAGTTGCAATTTCTGTTGGCTGGCCAATCATTGCTTCACTAATTTTGATCATCGGTTTTTGTATGGCTGAACTTGTTTCTGCCATGCCAACTGCTGGTGGTATTTACTACTGGTCATTCAAGTTAGGTAAACCTGTTCATGGTTGGCTAACTGGTTGGCTAAACCTTGTTGGTTTGATTGCTGTTATTGCTGGTGTGGATTATGGTTTTGCAACCTTCTTCACCTTCACTGTCAGCTTGTTCAATCCAGCATGGAGCATTGAAAACTTAAGTCTTGTTTTCATGGTGTTCTTGGTAACAGTTATCACTCACGTTCTAATTAACGTGTTTGGCGCCAAGATTATTCATTGGATGCAAAACGTAAACGTTTACTGGCACGTTGTTGGTGTAACAGCAATCGTTTTGATTTTGGTATTCATTCCAGAACAACATCAATCACTTGAATGGATGTTCACCACCCAAATCAATAACAGCGGTTGGACAAGTTACTGGTTCTACGTGTTGCCACTTGGCTTCTTGTTGACCCAATACACAATCACTGGTTTTGATGCTTCAGCTCACGTTTCTGAAGAAACTTCAAACGCCTCTATCGCTGCTGCTAAAGGAATTTGGCAATCAATTTTCTACGCAGGTCTCGGTGGATGGATCTTGTTGCTTGCCATGCTTTATGCAGCAACAAACGTTGAAGAAATTAACAAGAACTTTGGTTTCTCACCAATCGTTCTTTTGACTTCTTTGCCACAAAACTTCGCGGTAATCATTTTGGTTATCTCATGTGTTGGTCAATATCTATGCGGTATGTCTTGCGTAACTGCAGCATCTCGTATGTTGTTTGCCTTCTCACGTGACGGAGCGGTTCCTGGAAGCAAATGGTTGAAGAAAGTTGACGGAAACAAGAACCCATCAAATGCAGCAGTAGGTGCAGCACTTGGTGCGATCGTGTTAACTCTTCCAGCTCTTTATGCACCTGAAGGAACAGTTGTTCCGGTTGCATTCTTTGCTGTAACTTCTGTAACAGTGATTGGTTTGTTCGTATCATTTGCAATTCCAATTTATCTACGTTGGAGAATGGGCGACAAATTCAAACAAGGTCCATGGAACTTAGGTAACAAATGGAAATGGATGGCACCAGTTGCAGTTCTAGAAATTGCAATTATTTCTATCTACTTCATGTTGCCAACTACACCAGCAGGTATGCCAGGTAATGAAAACTTCACCTGGTTGGCCTTCCAATATTCACCAATTGCGATGTTGATTGTTATCGGCGGAGCAATGATTTGGTGGTATGCAGGTGCACGCAAATGGTTTAAGGGTCCTAAGTCAGACCTCTAAATCATTAAAAACTATTAATGGGTTTGCTCTAGTTTTTCTAGGGCAAACCCATTAGTTTTAGGTTTAACAAACAAAGGATTAAAAATGGGTCGGGTTCAAGATAAATCTTGTGTAGTAACAGGTGCTGGATCTGGAATTGGTAAAGCAACTGCTCTTCGTCTAGCTGAAGAAGGCGGCAAGGTTGTTGTTTCAGATATTAACTTTGAAAGTGCTCAAAAAGTTGCTGATGAAATCAAAAAATCAGGTGGCGTAGCTATAGCTCATAAGACTGATGTTTCAGATTTTAAGCATTGTGAAGATTTGATTGAAACTTGTGTAAAGGAATTTGGCACAGTACACGTTGTAGTAAACAGTGCTGGGGTAAATATTCCTGGAGTTTTTCATGAAGTATCAAATGAAATTATTGATAAAACCTTAAACGTTAACCTCAAAGGTTCAATGTATACCTGCAGAGCTGCTATTCCTCATATGTTGAAGCATAAGAATGGATCATTAGTAAATATTTCAAGTGTGAATGGAATTGTTTCTGAACCATTCTTGACTGTTTATTCTGCCTCTAAAGGTGGAGTGGTGATGTTAACAAAAGGTATTGCACTTGATTATGCAAAATTAGGCATTAGATGCAATGCCATATGTCCTGGTTGGGTTGATACACCGATTAATTATGCACACGCGGAAATGATGGGTGGATTAGACAAGATTTATAAAGAAATCGGAAATTTCCAGCCAATTGGTAGACCTGGAGAACCTATTGAAATTGCTCACCTTGCTTTATTTTTAGCAAGTGATGAAGCCTCATTTATGACAGGTTCAATTGTCTCTGCTGATGGTGGAATGACTGCTCAGTAGACTTAACAACATGTCAACACCGTCTCCTGGATATGCGGTAACAATTCGTGTTGAACTTTCTGCCACAGCAGATTCCACTGGGGGATTAACAGCAGCAGTTTCAAATGCTGGTGCATCCTTAACTGCTTTAGACGTTGTTGAATCAACTCATAATTCAATTGTTGTTGACGTAACTTGTAATGCCACTGATGAAGATCATGCCAAGAAAATCACGGACAGTATTTCAAAACTTGAAGGTGCCACAGTTAAGAAAGTTTCTGACAGAACTTTCTTGATTCATTTAGGTGGAAAATTAGAAGTTCATTCCAAAGTGCCATTAAAGACTCGTGATGATCTTTCCCGTGCCTACACTCCAGGGGTAGCAAGAATTTCTCAAGCAATTGCAGATGATCCTGCAAACTTAAGAAGATTAACAATTAAGAGAAATACCGTGGCTGTTGTCACCGATGGTTCAGCTGTCCTTGGTTTAGGAAACTTAGGCGCTGCAGCAGCTCTTCCGGTAATGGAAGGAAAAGCTGCTTTATTTAAAAGATTTGCCGATATTGATGCCTGGCCAGTTTGTATTGACTCTCAAGACGTAGATGAGATTGTAAGAACTGTGCAATTGATTGCCCCGGTATACGGAGGAATCAATTTGGAAGATATTTCTGCTCCAAGATGCTTTGAGGTAGAAGCACGGTTAAGATGATTCCATCAAGGTTGTTATGACCGGAGCTGGAGCTGCTGGAACTGCTATTGCCAGGTTATTAATTAGAAGTGGATTGAAAGACTTGATTGTGTTTAACCATTCAGGGGCTATCCATAAAGGATCCTCAGAAGCAATTGACTCTCAATGGTTGGTTGAAAACACCAATAAGAATAATTTCGATGGCACAATTGGCCAAGCTCTTGTGGGAGCAGATGTTTTCATAGGTGTGAGTGCTCCAGATATTTTGACTGAAGCAGATATTAAGCAAATGGCACCTAAATCTATTGTCTTTGCTTTAGCTAATCCAAATCCAGAAATTGATCCATTAATTGCCAGAAAATATGCAGCAGTTGTAGCAACTGGCAGAAGTGATTATCCAAACCAGATAAATAACGTCTTGGCATTTCCAGGAATATTTAGAGGGCTTCTTGATGCTCAAGCCAAAAATGTCACTGACGAAGTTTTAGTAGCAGCAGCTAAAGCCATTGCTGAACGAGTAAGCAGTGATCAATTGAATGCTTCATTTATTGTGCCAAGTGTGTTTGATCCAGCAGTTGCACCTGCTGTTGCTCAAGCTGTTCGTGCAACTTTAGGTAAATAAAGGGCTTAAACCACAGTAGGTTGTGGATTTCCAGATTCTGTTATTGCTTGTCTGATATTTACTCTTAGTAACAACAATCCACCCACGATAAAGAAAGCAATAATTAACAACACACTTTGTCGATAAGAGCCTGTTAAACCAAATGCCACACCAAAAGCAAATGTTCCTAACCAACTGGTACCGCGTTCACTAATTTCATAAAACGAAAAGTATTGTGCTTCACGTGATCTTGGAATTACTTGTGAATACAAAGATCTAGACAAAGCTTGACTTCCACCCAAAACAAAACCAATTCCTGCTGCAATTACTAGATAAGGATTTTGTTGACCCGCTGGAAGCGCGTAAGTAATAATTACCATTAGAGTCCAAATAACAAGAGTTAGTAAGATAACTTTTTTAGCCCCAATAGAATTTGATAATCTTCCTAAGAGAAGTGCTCCAATTAGGGCAGTAATTTGCACAAGTAATATGGCAAACACTAACGAAATCTCAGTTAGTTTTAATTCTAAGATTGCATAAGTTCCTGAAATTGCAATAACAGTTTGAATTCCATCGTTGTAAAATAAATAAGCAATTAAAAACTTTAATGTCTCAGGATATTTACGCACATCTTTTAATGTCACTTTTAATTCTTTAAATCCTACGGTTAATGCTTGTGATCCAACTGCACCTACAGGTCTATTTAAAGTTCTTAAGCCCCTAACTGTGATGATGGTAAAAATTGCCCACCAAACTCCAGCAGACATTAAAGAGATTCGAACGGCTTCACCTTGAGTTACCCCAAAGGATTCATAACCTGCGTACAAAACAAGATTAAGTAGAAGTAGTAATCCACCACCGGCATAACCAAAAGCCCACCCACGCGATGAAACCGTATCTCTTTTATCAGGTGCTGCTAAATCCTGTAAATAAGAATTTGCCACAACTAGAGCTGCACCAAAAGAAATGTTGGCAACGATTAAAAGAAAAGCACCTAATGCATATCGGCCATCTTTTACAAAATATAAAAACATTGTGGAAATAGATCCAATGTAGGCAAATACTGCCAACAATCCATTTCTACTTTTAATGCGATCTGCAATTCCACCAACGATTGGTAAGAGAAAAACTTGCGCAAATACAGAAAAAGAAACTGCATAAGGATAAAGAGATCCAGGGCGCATATCTAATCCCCAAAGCGAAATCATTCCTGAAGCATCAGCTCCACTTTCAGCAACAGATGTTAAATAAGGTCCAATAAAAAGACTGATAACAGTTGTAGAAAAAGCTGAATTTGCCCAGTCGTACAAATACCAACTGCGACGAACGCCTTTCTTTGTAAGAAAGCCGTCTGTGGTCAAAATACTTCCTTATCTGACATAGGTTCTAGCATTTTCGCTGAAACCTATGAAAGATTTAGCATCGGTTTTTCCAGGGATCTTTTCCACTTTAATGGTTCCATCAGCATTTACCTGCACGGCCAACAAACCAACGACTTTATTTGAACCACTCAGGGTGTAACCCTTTTTAGGTTTATTTGGATTGTGCGCAGATCCATCTGAGTTCTTAATCTCAAATTCAACCAACGAAATAACTGTGGGAGTTGAAGCAGATGAGGTAATTGTTTTTGGATCAACGTTGCCAACACTCATGAATTGGCATGGGCAGCCTTCCCAATCTCCAATGCTGTAAATAAATGATTTGTTGTCAACTGCGTCTGGAGCAATCGCTAAATGGGTATCCCAGTAGCCTCGTGCAACTTTGCCATGATTGTCATAGCTTGCTGTTTGATCACCCTTGCCTCGATAACCATTTGAATCTTTTTCAAACCAGTTACCTTGAGCTGTTCCTTCTTGGTCCCAATCAATTTTGCCGTCGAATGGCGCTGAGGTTTTTAGTGATATTGCTTCTAATTTACTTTTCTCTGCTGCTGGAAAATAGTCAAAAGGATTTGCTGTATAGCTTTTCCAGGATTCCGCTTGTGAGTATGAATCAGGATTTGCAAATACAAGTTTTACATTCTGATCAAATGTTGAAAAATCATATCCTGGAGATACAGAGTCATCTGCAACAGTTTGTCCCGCTTTTACCGCAGCACCCATTGCAATACCTTCACCCAATTTTCCAATGTGGATAAATACTGAATAAAGATCGCAAGAATGTTCAATTATGACTCTGTGGTCAGGATATGGATAATTGTTTGTTTTTTGGAAATCCTCAAGACCAACAATTTTGCCATCCGCTGGACTTGTAACTAGATATGAACCATCTGCTACTGGTGTTTGAGAGTTCTCAGGATAGTAAACATAAATGTGATCAATAGGCGTGATGTGAGTAGTGATCATGCCACCCATTGGATAAATATGTGACATTTTTGAAACATCACCAATGCCTGCTGTATATTTATTTACTTTTGAGTCGGCATCACATTGGCCGCCAGAAAAAATTTGCGAAATTGTGCCACCACCCATTGGTTTTTCGCCACCTTCTGGTCTCCAAACTAATTTTCCATCACCCATAACTTGGCAAACTAATTCGTTACCATCTTCGCTTTGTCCACGATCACCTTCTTTTTCACAAAGAAAACCTTCAGTTACACCACCAGCACTGTTTTGTCCGTCACCACCATTTGGTCCACCACCACAAGCTGTTAGCAATAAAGAGAGAATTGCGATTGGCAAAATTAGTTTTTTCACTGGTGAACTCCTCAGTAGTTGGTGGGGCAATCCTTTCACCTATTTGTGGGGTTTCATATTGTGCAACGATTAATTCTTTCTTAATTAATTGCGAATGTTTTCCTCCACCCACGACACACCTTCAAAGCTCAGACACGCCGTGGTGAACTTCTGGTTAAGTTCTCATTAAGGCTTTGACCTGCGAAAACGTCACACCTGTAACTCCTGAAACACCTTTAACGCAACTTGCGGTGCCCCGGTGGTTGCAAATGTCAGATCAAAGTACTAATGTTGCACTACATCTTGTGGTGGAAATGGCGGAAACGTCCATTAGTTGGGGTTAAACCCAAGTTATCCACAGCAGATGAGCCCAAAAGACGAAGGCTACAAGCCAGTTATCCACAGGGCGAAAACCAGGGTTATCCACACCACCATTGATTGGAGCACGGCATTGTTCTGTCCTTTTTGCCGTCACTCTGATTCAAGAGTGGTTGATTCCAGAGCAACCGATGACGGTTCAGCAATTAGACGTCGTCGTCAATGCCCTGAATGTGATCGCAGATTTACCACCATCGAAGTTGCAACATTAAGTGTTGTGAAAAGAAGTGGTGTGATTGAACCTTTTTCAAGAGCAAAAGTTGTTAATGGTTTAAGAAAAGCTTGCCAAGGAAGACCTGTCACAGATGATGACTTGGCATTGCTGGCACAAAAAGTAGAAGAAGCAGTACGCGCATCTGGTGCAGCAGCAGTTGATTCACATGAAGTTGGACTAGCAACACTTGCTCCACTTCGTGAATTAGATGAAGTTGCTTATTTGCGTTTCGCAAGTGTGTATCGCTCATACGAATCTTTAGAAGATTTCGAATCAGAGATTTCACTACTTCGCACAGCTCGAGAACTCGGGGACGTTTCCGTCGCTATTGCCACTAAGGGTGACAAAAGTGTCGAGGACGGCTCGGAGAAATAAGAGCAGTTAGAAAAATTCAAAACTAAAAAGAAGAAGGTAAAGAAAATGACAGACATGATCAGCGGCGGCTTCAAATTAGGTCGCAAGCAAGCACGTGGCATTGGAATGCAACGCGTATTCACTAAAGAAGGCGTTCATCCTTATGACGATGTCAAATGGGAACGTCGCGACGTAGTTCAAAACAATTGGAAAACCGGTGAAGTTGTTTTCGAACAAAAAGGTGCAGAATTTCCTGAATTCTGGTCTGTTAATGCTTCAACCATTGTTACCACTAAATACTTTCGTGGTGCAGTAGGTGCTGATAATCGTGAATGGTCATTAAAACAATTAATTGATCGAGTAGTTCTTACTTACACAAAGGCCGGAAAAGTTGGCGGATACTTTGGATCAGATGCTGATGCAAAAGTATTTGAAGAAGAATTAACTTACATGCTGCTACACCAAGTATTTTCTTTCAATTCACCAGTTTGGTTCAACGTTGGAACAACTGCACCACAACAAGTAAGCGCATGCTTCATCTTGAGTGTGGAAGATTCCATTGATTCAATTCTTAACTGGTACAAAGAAGAAGGCGTAATTTTCAAAGGTGGATCAGGCGCGGGAGTTAACCTTTCACGCATCCGTGGGTCTCTAGAATTACTTTCTTCAGGTGGAACTGCTTCTGGTCCAGTTTCATTTATGCGCGGTGCTGATGCATCTGCAGGAACAATCAAATCAGGTGGCGCAACTAGACGTGCTGCCAAAATGGTTGTACTAGATATTGATCATCCAGATGTTGAAGAATTTATCGACACCAAAGCTCGCGAAGAAGACAAAATTAGAGCTTTACGTGACGCTGGTTTTGATATGGATCTTGGTGGCAAAGACATCATTTCCGTGCAATACCAAAACGCAAATAACTCAGTAAGAGTTTCTGATGATTTCATGAAAGCTTATGAAAACAATCAAGACTTTAATTTGACAGCACGTGCAGATGGTCATGCAGTTAAAACTGTGAATGCTCGATCATTATTCAGAAAACTTTCTGAAGCTGCTTGGGGTTGTGCTGATCCTGGTATTCAATACGACACCACAATCAATGACTGGCACACCAGTCCAGAAACTGGTCGTATCAATGCATCTAATCCATGTTCTGAATACATGCATCTTGATAACTCAAGTTGCAACCTTGCATCTTTGAACTTAATGAAGTTCTTAAAAGATGATGACACTTTCGATGCTGACAAGTTCAAGAAAACAGTTGAATTTGTAATCACCGCTATGGAAATTTCAATCTCATTTGCAGATTTCCCAAC
This sequence comes from Actinomycetota bacterium, assembly GCA_046051325.1. Taxonomy (GTDB): domain Bacteria; phylum Actinomycetota; class Actinomycetes; order S36-B12; family UBA5976; genus ATZT02. Next base: position 21,848 of record JBJOOK010000005.1, read on the forward strand.
ACCAGCAATTGGTCAAACCACTAGAGATTTCCGTCAACTAGGAATTGGTTATGCAAACCTAGGTGCATTGTTAATGGCACTTGGTCTTGCTTATGACTCAGATGCAGGAAGAGCTTTAGCTGGTTCCATTACTTCATTGATGACTGGTACTTCTTACAAGAGAAGTGCTGAATTATCAGCAATCGTGGGACCTTACGTTGGTTACGCTCGTAACGCTGATGCACACAAACGTGTAATTCGTAAACATGCTGCAGCAAATGATGCTGTAAAAATTGATAGCGAATTAGATCGTTCAGTTCATCAATTAGCAACACAAGTTTGGCAAGAAGCAATCAAACTAGGCGAAGTTCACGGTTATAGAAACGCACAAGCAAGTGTGTTAGCTCCAACTGGAACCATTGGTTTGATGATGGATTGCGACACCACAGGAATTGAACCAGATCTTGCATTGGTTAAATTCAAGAAATTAGTAGGTGGCGGTTCAATGCAAATTGTGAACCAAACAATTCCAAGAGCACTTCGTCGTCTTGGTTACACCGAAGAAACCGTAGAAGCAATTGTTGAATACATTGCTGAAAATGGAAACATCATTGATGCTCCTGGTCTAAAACCAGAACATTATTCAGTTTTTGATTGCGCAATGGGAGTTCGTTCCATTAGCCCAATGGGACACGTGAAAATGATGGCAGCTGCACAACCATTCTTATCTGGGGCAATTTCCAAGACCGTAAACATGCCATCAACTGCCACAGTTGAAGAAGTTGAAGATGTTTACTACCAAGGTTGGAAATATGGTTTGAAAGCTTTGGCAATCTATCGCGATAATTGCAAAGTTGGACAACCTCTAAGTGATGCAAGAAGTAAAGAAGAATCTTCTTCAACACCACAAGGAATTAGTTCTCACCCAATTCGTCAACGTCTACCGAAATCACGCGCTGGAATGACAACTTCATTCTCAGTTGCAGGTGCTGAAGGTTACATGACAACTTCTGCTTATGCAGATGGTCGTTTAGGTGAAGTATTCCTAAAGATGAGCAAGCAAGGTTCAACTCTTGCTGGCATCATGGATGCATTCTCAATTGCTGTGTCAATTGGTTTGCAATACGGTGTACCTCTTGATCAATACGTTCAAAAATTCACCAACATGAGATTTGAACCATCAGGAATGACCGATGATGAAGATGTGCGCATGGCTCAATCTGTAATGGATTACATCTTCAGAAGATTAGCTCTTGATTACTTGCCAGAAGAACACAGAAGTGCACTAGGCATCTTTACTGCAGAAGAAAGAAAGAATGCGGTAAATGAGGCCTACGGTTCTCCTGCAGAAATCGAAGCAGTTGCAACAGATTTTGTGCCAACTAGCACACTTCCTGTTGTAGAAAAAACAAACAGTGCTGCTCCAGCGAGAAGTTCCATGGAAGTTTTGGAATCTCTAACTGGTTTGAAATCTGATGCACCACTTTGTATGACTTGTGGTGTGAAAATGAGAATGGCTGGATCATGCTTCGTCTGTGAAGGATGCGGTAACACCAGCGGTTGTTCATAAAACAAAAAAGCTAAAACAATTAAAGGCTGGGCGCCAAGCGCCCAGCCTTTTACTTTCTACTAAGTTAGGAATCTATGGGTGCAATCGACGTTAATGGCATTGCATACCGACTTCCCACTGGACGACTTTTATTTGATGATGTTTCATTTAAAGTTGGCGAAGGAATAACTGCAGCTTTAATTGGTGATAACGGGGCTGGAAAATCAACACTTTTTAAAATCATCACTGGTGTTTTAAATGCCGATGAAGGTTCAACTTCAATTTCTGGTGGCCTTGGTGTTATGCCTCAACTTCTTACAGGGGCAGCAAAAAAAGTAGAAGAAAATGACACCGCCCTTGCATCCCTGGGACTAAATGCCACAGTTGCAGATGCTTTAAAAGTAGTTTCACCAAAAAGAGTTCAAGAAGCAATGAAACATGTTGAAGCTTGCGAATTGGCAATGATGGAAGATGAAAGTGAAGATATTCAGATGAAATATGCCCACGCATTAGCAGAATACGCCGATGCTGGAGGTTATGACAATGAAATTTTGTGGGACGTTTGTTGCCAAGCAGCAGTTGGTATGGAATATGAAAAATGCAAATTCAGAGAATTAAAAACTCTTTCTGGGGGACAAGCCAAAAGATTAATTTTGGAAGCACTATTACGAGGCCCTGATCAAGTGTTACTTCTGGATGAACCAGATAACTATTTAGATGTACCAGCAAAAAACTGGTTAGAGGATCAATTAAAAGAATCTTCTAAAACAATTCTTCTAATAAGCCATGATAGAACTCTTTTAACAAGAGCAGCTGATCGAATTATCACTATCGAAGGTGGCACATCTTGGGTGCACGGTAAAGGTTTTGGAACATATTACGAAGCAAGACAAGAACGCCATGAGAGATTAGGTGAGCTTTTAAAGCGTTGGGAAGATGAACATCAAAGACTAAAAGACTTAGTTCAAACGCTTCATATGCAAACTAAATCTTCTCCTGCCATGGCACCAAAATATCGAGCAATGCAATCCAGATTGAAACGTTTTGAAGAAGCAGGTGCTCCACAAGCTCCACCTCCTCCACAGAGATTAAAAATGAAACTCAAAGGTGGTCGAACTGCCGTTAGGGCAATTGTTTGTAAAGATTTGCAATTAACTGATTTAACAAAGCCATTTGATATGGAATTGTTTTATGGCGAACGAGTGGCATTCTTAGGTGGAAACGGAACTGGCAAATCTCATTTCTTAAGACTTCTTGGAGGAGATGAAACAGTAAGACATGTAGGGGATTGGAAATTAGGATCCAGGGTTGTTCCTGGTTGGTTTGCTCAAACTCATGATCATCCTGAGTGGAGTAGAAAAACTTTAACTGAAATTTTGTGGGAAGAAAAATCGTTGCAAATTGGAGCAGCAGTTGGCACATTATCTAGATATGGACTAGGTGCTCAATCTGATCAATTGTTTTTAACTCTTTCTGGGGGACAGCAAGCTAGATTTCAAATCTGTTTACTTGAATTATCGGGTGCAACTTTGTTACTTTTAGATGAACCAACAGATAACTTAGACATAACAAGTAGTGAAGCCTTAGAGGCAGCTTTAGATGTTTTTGATGGGACTGTGTTGACGGTTACTCACGATCGATGGTTTGTGCAGAATTTTGACCGTTTCTTTCTTCTAGACAAAGAGGGTAACGTTAAGGAAGTCCAAGAACCAGTTTGGACGTAGAATAAAGAGTAAGAAAAGAAGGTAAAAATGTCTAACAATGGCGTTAGTGCACTTGCAGAAGTAAATGCTTATGTATTTAGAGCTGGTGAATTACTTAAACTTTCCAAAGACTTTATTGAGGCTTTCTCAACATCAGAACGTGAACTAATAATTTCGATTCCTTTAAGAAGAGAATCTGGTGGCATTGATGTTTTAACTGGTTATCGAATTCAACATTCTTCAGCAAGAGGACCTAGAAAAGGTGGCATTAGATATCACCAATCAGTTGATTTAGATGAAGTAAGAGCACTAGCAAGTCTTATGACTTGGAAAACTGCTTTAGTTGATGTGCCATTTGGTGGCGGTAAAGGTGGAGTAACAGTTGATCCCACAACGTTAACTGTCAGAGAAAAAGAAGAAGTAACAAGACGATGGACCAGAACAATGGTTAACATTCTTGGCCCTCATCGCGATGTCCCAGCTCCTGACATGGGAACAGATGCACAAACCATGGCTTGGATTATGGATGAGTATCAAAGAATTAATGGATTTTCTCCAGCTGTTGTAACTGGTAAACCACTTGGATTATTTGGTGCACCTGGTCGAGAAGAAGCAACTGGACGAGGCGTTATTGGTGTAGCCCTTGGTGCATTGTTAAAACTGAATAAGAAACCAAGTGAGATAAGAGTTGCCATACAAGGATTTGGAAATGTGGGAGTTTATGCAGCTTTAGCTGCTCAAGAAGCTGGTATGAAAGTTGTTGGTTTAGCTGATATTAGTGGTGGAAAAATCAATGATAAAGGTTTTAATATCAAAGAGATAATTGGTAAATACAAAAAAGTTTCTGAAATTCCTGATGGCAAAGATGTTTCAGGAGATGAAATTTTAACTATGGATTGTGATTTATTGATCCCAGCTGCACTGGGTGGAGTGATAAATGACTCAAATCATGAAAAAGTTCAAGCAAAAATAATCGTGGAAGGCGCTAACCAACCATTAACACTTTCAGCAGATGCTGCACTACAAAAGCGAGGCGTTGTGGTAGTTCCCGATATTTTGGCAAATGCTGGTGGTGTGATGGGTTCTTATTTTGAGTGGACTCAAAATATTCAAGAATTTAGATGGCCCATTGAAAGATTTAGAGATGAATTAGATACCAGAATGAAAATTGCGTTTGATTCAACTTGGGAAGCATCCCTTAAATATGGCTGTGATTTAAGAACAGCAGCATTTGTGGTCTCAGTTGAAAGAGTTGCCACAGCTTTCAAGCTTCGTGGAGATTTGCTCTAGAAATACCCAAAAGTTAGTTGAATCATTCTTGAAAACAGTTACAAAATCTCAAAGAAAAAGTTTAAAGCGTAGCTAAAATAAGATCAATATCTTCTATTTTGGTCCATGGGTTAACTATGGCAAATCTTAGAATCGATCTGCCTTTATGAGATGAAGGTGGAATAAAACCGATTTGGTCAGCAAGAAGTTTTTCACTCCAAGTTAGGTAATCCCGTTTTTCCCAACCGACTCTTTCAAAGGCCACAATTGATAATTCGGGTTCACAAACTAATTTTAAATTTGGATGATTTCTAATTCTTTCAGCAGCAGCAATCGCCACAGTCATTGTTTGCTCCATCGCTTCAGCGTAAGCGTTTGTGCCATGAGCAGCTATCTAGTTCTTCTAGTTAGGTTAATTGCATAGTCAGATGGGCTCCAAGAATCATCGCGCAATGTGTCTAAATAAGAAGCATGTTGAGTGTGAACTTCTTTAGCAAGTTTTGGATTTCGATAAATCAATGCACAAGCATCAAAGGGTGCAAACAACCATTTGTGGGGATCAACAATAAGTGAATCAGCTAATTCAACTCCGTTGAACTTATTTCTTACAGAGGGTGCACAAAGGGCAGCTAAACCGTATGCTCCATCAACGTGATACCAAATGTCATTTTTCTTTGCCACATTTCCAATGCTTAAAAGCTCATCAATTATTCCTAGATTTGTTGTGCCAGCTGTAGCAACAATGACAAAAACTCTTTTTGTTTTATCCTTGTGAAATTCTGTTAGGGCTTTTTCAACTAAATCTCCAGTAAGACATTCATTTTCATTTGGCTTAATCTTTAATAACTCAACATCCATTACTTTGGCAGCAGCAGCAAGAGAAGAATGAGATTCTTCGCTGCAGGCAATTGCCCATTTCGTTATACTTTTATGTTTCTTTCGTGCTTCTTCTCGTGCCACAACTAATGCAGAAAGATTTCCTATAGTTCCACCTTGCACAAAGACTCCACCTGCAGATTCTGGTAATCCTGCTAAATCAGAAATCCAACGCAAAGCTTGGTTTTCTGCAAATACTGCACCAGATCCTTCTTGCCAAGATCCGCCATATAGAGCACTGGCACCAACTACTAAATCAAAAAGGTTTGCATATTCACTTGGGGCGGATGGAATAAAAGCTAGGTTTCTTGGATGATCTGTTGAGATGCAAGCTTTGGCTAAAACTTCAGTAAATACTTCTAAGGCTTTGTGTCCACCTAAACCTTTTTTGGTAATGGTGTTGCCAACTTCTCTAAATAAATCATCTGCAGTTCTGGGTCCGTCTAATGGTGGATCACTTTTTAATCTTTGAAGTGAATATGCCAAAACCTCATTGGCTAGGGCTTCTACTTCAGGAGTGAATTGATGCATGCAGATGAGTCTGCCATGTTAAAAGAATAATTAATTATTGCCATATCGCTGTCGTGCTGCTTCTCCCGTTGTTCCAAGAAATGAACCAATTAAGGACCAGGAGTATCCATTTGCTCTAGCCTTGATGATCTGCTTAACAAGATTTTTCTCAACGAGGGATCTTTGCATAGCAGCTTCTTGAAGTGCTTTAAATACTTTCACGTCTTTTTCATCTTTTTTAGTTGGTTCGTATTCTTTAATTCTTTTGCTTAAATTTTCGGCGTTAGCCAGTATGTCTTCCACAGATTTAGGCATTAGATAAACCTCTTTCTTGCTTTCATTGCATGAATTATTATTTGTCGATTTGAATTTATAGTCAGACCGACTTCAAGGAAAATTGCTGCTTGATTTGCGCCGATTATCATGTACAAATTTTCATCAAGTTCATATATTCGAATTGGGTTTCTGTAGGCATGCCAAATATCTTCTCTGCTAATACCGTGCTTGAGGGCACTGGGAGCGATAAAAGGTTCAAATTCCACATACGCAAGTTATCTTGTCATAGACATTCCTGAAAAGGCAATAGTAAAACTCTGTGGATAACTATTAGTTGTGGATAATGAGGCTAATTAACGAATTAATCTTGCCTTTACTAAGAGTAAATACATTTCGCAACCTAGGCAGAAATTAAATACAGCATTTAAGAATGCTGCTGCCAGAGCAAAGGCAGTAGCTATTAGAAATACCGTCGGACTACCAACTGCCACACCAATTAAGCCCACAACTCCAAATAGGAAACCAACTAGTTGAGCAAATTGAGGAGGTTTAACGTTTTCTAATTCACCAACACCTTTAAGTCTTGGCTTGACTAATGTTTTGAAAATGAAACCATATGGACTTTTGTGTGGACCAGCAAATGCGCCAATTGCCCAAACTAAAGTTTGAATTGCCAAGAGAAGTGGGCTTTCAAAGTATATAACCAATAACAAAACAACCATTGTTATTGCAGCACCAAATCTAGGACCGCGGGCATCAATTTGCATTTGTTTTCTCCATTTTTATAGTTGTGATTTTTTCTAGGGTATTTCGTAATTGGTCTTTTTTAGGAGCACCAATAATTCTGCCTTCTTCTAAACCATCTTCGTTGAAAAACAAAACTGTAGGAGAGCTTTTAACGTGTAATTTTTTGGCTAATTCAATTCTTTCCACAGCATCAATTTCATAGAAGGAAATACCCTTATCATTTTTAATTAGTTCATTAATTTGTCTTTTGACCCCTGGACAAATTGAGCAATATTCTGTTTCGAATTGTAAAATTGTGGCTTTTTTTCCTAATTCATGGCCAGTCTTTAGTTGATCAAAAAATATTTCATTGGAGTACTTCTTCGTTAGTTTTCCTCTAGTGAATTGAAGAAATAGGCCAAAGGCACTTGAGAGCACCAAAACAGATGCTATGAGCAGCCAATGATTCATGAATCTATTCTCCTTTAATACACAAGTTAGCGCATATTTAGTGGCTAAAAAAGGTCAATCAATTGTTGTTGCAAAGTCTTTGCAAGTAATTTATCCGACTCGCGCTCTCAATAAACCACCTCTAAAATTGAGATATCAAGTAATTACACACATAAACAGGAGAGCCAATAAATGAAGCTTTATGACAACATCACCCAAGTTGTTGGAAACACCCCATTAGTAAGAATTAATCGAATTCTTGATGGCGCCAAAGCACAAGTTTATGCAAAATTAGAATTCTATAATCCATCATCAACCGTAAAAGATCGTATCGGTATTGCCATGATTGATGATGCAGAAAAATCTGGCAAATTAAAACCAGGTGGCACCATTGTGGAAGCTACTTCTGGAAATACTGGTGTGGCATTAGCCATGGTTGGTGCAGCCCGAGGTTACAAAGTTATTTTGACAATGCCAGATTCTGTAAGTAAAGAACGCAGAACTTTAATTAAGGCTTATGGCGCACAACTTGTGCTAACCCCAGGTGCTGAAGGAATGAAGGGTGCAGTTGCAAAAGCTGAAGAAATTGGCAGCAAAGATGGCGCTCTTTTGGTTAGACAGTTTGCAAACCCAGCAAATCCTGAGATTCACAGAAAAACAACTGCATTAGAAATCTGGAATGACACAGATGGAAAAGTTGCAGCGGTAGTAGCAGGAATTGGAACTGGTGGAACTATCACGGGTATTGGACAGGTTTTGAAAGAAAAGAATCCAAATATAAAAATATTCGCGGTTGAACCAGCAGCTTCACCAATTCTTAATGGTGGAACTCCTGCAGGACATCCTTTGCAAGGAATTGGTCCAAACTTTGTGCCAGATATTTTGGATAAGAATGTTTATGACGAAGTACTTGATGCTCCAAATGAAGAAGCAATTAAATACGCTAGAAGAGCTGGTGCAGAAGAAGGAATTCTTGCCGGAATTTCCTCGGGTGCAGCACTTTGGGCAGTTTCACAAGTTGCTAGGAGACCAGAATTTGATGGAAAAATTATTGTGGTAATTATTCCATCCTTTGGTGAAAGATACTTATCAACAGTTCTTTACCAAGACTTAATGGAACAATGATCAGATTTCGCGAAGATATAAATGCAGCACTAGAAAGAGATCCAGCACCTAAATCTAAATTAGAATTAGTACTGGCTTCTCCTGGTTTACATGCCATTTGGCTACATCGCATAACTCATTGGGTGTGGAATAGAAAGCTCTATTTGTTAGCAAGATTGATGTCCACCTACCACCGTTTCCTAACTGGAGTAGAAATACATCCAGGAGCCAAAATTGGTAGAAGATTCTTTATTGATCATGGCATGGGTGTAGTAATTGGCGAAACAGCCATAATTGGTGATGACGTTATGTTTTATCACGGAGTAACACTGGGTGGAAGATCTTTAAATAAAGGCAAAAGACATCCAACTATTGAAGATGGTGTCTTTGTAGGTGCTGGTGCCAAAATTTTAGGAAACATCACAATTGGGAAAAACGCAATTATTGGAGCCAACGCTGTGGTGACAAAGAGTGTGTTGTCTGACACAGTCGTGGTTGGTTCGGATCAAAGATTGATAACTAAAGCTGAATATGACTCTTCTGAAAGCTGGATGATCTAACGAACAGGAGTAGTATTTGGTCATGAGCACAATGACTTTAAATATTTCCTGGAGTGTAAAAAGTACGTGGTCTCAAGCTTCTAAAAACACCATGTGGTGCTTAATCGGGTGTTCCATCGGAGATTTTGGAACAATTGCATTTTTTCAATATACAAAAATAGCTTTTCCAATGCTTGGTATTATGTTACTTGCAATAATAAATGGGCTAATAACTTCCATCATCTTAGAAACATTTATATTGTCTCGCCAAATGGCTTTGAATCTTGCTTTTAAAACTGCGATTGGAATGAGTCTTATATCTATGATTTCAATGGAAGTGGCGATGAATGCAACAGATCTTTTGTTGACCGGGGGAGCAATGCTCACTTGGTGGGCAATTCCGATCATGCTTGTTGTGGGATTTTTAACTCCTTTGCCTTATAACTATTGGAGATTGCAAGCTTTAAATAAGTCCTGTCATTAACACTGCTTGAGCAGCATTTCTTCCAGGAATTCCACTAACTCCGCCACCTCGTTTAGCACCTGCACCACTTATAAAGATGTTGGCAATGTCTGTCTCAACGCCCCATTTACCTTTCTCTTTCTCATTCTCAGCAAAAGGCCATTGTAATTCTCTTTGAAAAATGTTTCCTCGAGGTAAAAATACTGATTCATCGATATCTTGAGGAGTTTTAATCTCAATGCAAGGGTTGCCATCAGCATCAATTGCTAAACAGTCTTCTATTTTTTCACTGAAGAAAGAGTTCAAACCTTGCAGATAAAGTCTTTTTACTTCTTCTCTTTTCTTGTCATGATCCATGTCAAATAGGGAAGCAGGAGTATTTAATCCAAATAGTGTGATTGTTTGATATCCCTTTTCCCTCAATTCTGGAGAAAGTATTGAATTATCAGTCAAAGTGTGACAATAAATTTCAGAGGGCAAAACCTTTGGAACTTTTCCTGATCTTGCTTCATTAAAAGATGCATCTAATTCAGATAATTTTTCATTAACGTGCAGAGTTCCTCTAAAGGCAAGGCTTGAATCTTCCCCTGATTTAAGTTTAGGCAAACGCGTTAGCAACATGTTGATCTTTACTTGACAGCCTTCTGTGTTTGATTCAACAGATCTACCTAAAGCCTTGTTAAGTACATCTGGTGCCATGTTGCTTAGTACAAATTTGGTGCTGATTTCTTTCAGATTTCCATCTTTATCAACATAGCTAACTTGAGCCGATTTACCATCTGAACCCACTTTGGTTACTTTGCTGTTGGTTCTAATTACCGCACCATGTTGCAAGGCTTTTTCTTTAAGGGCTTTGCTTACTTGACCCATCCCACCTTGGGGGACTTTCCACTCACCGTTGCCGTTCCCTATCAAGTGATAAAGAAAACATCTATTACCTAGTAATTCTATATCTCTGCCATCTGTAAATGTTCCAATTAGTGCATCAGTTAGAACTACTCCTCGAACCACATCATTTTTAAAGAGTTTTTCAATAGTTTCAGTAATTGGTACCTTGAATAACCAGTTATAAGTTTCTTCATCAGTTGCAGCAATTACCTTGTTCTTTAATTCAGTTTGGCTAATTAAAGGTTCAAGTAGTGTTGGGGCAATTACTCGAGCAGCTCTTTCAATCCGGGTGTAAAAATCACTCCAGGTGTTGAATTCATCAATTGAACCGGTGACATTTTCAAATGATTGTTTTGTTTTTTCATCCCAATTTCTTTCAACTAAAAGTCCTGTTTCTTTACCGTTTTCGCTAACTGGGGTGTATGAACCAATTGTTCTGGAGATCAAATTAAGTTTTAAATCAAGTTCATCAATAATTTGCTGGGGCAGAAGAGAAACTAAGTATGAATAACGAGAAAGATTGGCATCTAAACCTTTAAACGGCTTAACCGATACTGCAGCACCACCAGTTTCATCAAGGGCTTCTAAGACTAAAACTGATTTATTGGCTTTAGCAAGATAAGCAGCACTAGTTAGACCGTTATGGCCTCCACCAAGAATTACACAATCAAAAGTTTCAATCATAAAGTCAAACTACTAGATGTAGGCCCCAATTAAAGCAGGCTTGGAATTTTTTGTTCTTCTGCCAGATTTGCTTTTCGAAACCAGATTGTCACAGCTGTTGAGATAAGCACGATAAACAAAGAGTAAAGAGCTGGCACTATTAGGACCAATCCAATTCTTGGATCTCCGCTGAAGTTCAAAAGCACAATGGCAATACCTAGTGGACCGTTTTGAATACCAGTTTCCAATGCAATAGTGCGGGCATTCATAGGATGCATTTTGAATCCACGAGTTAGCAAGTAAGCAATGATGATTCCAAATAATCCAAGACCAATTGCTACAACGTATGTTTGCCAAGGAGTTGAAGAAAGCAATCCCCAGTTTCTTGGTACCCAGGTTGAAAGTAAGAACAAAATAAAGAAAGCTCCAACTAGACCACCCATTAACTCTAGAACTGCACCGATGTTGGCGCTGTATTTTCTAATTAACATTCCCAATACAACTGGAATCAACAAAATTATTAAAGTGACAATAATATTTCGGGGAGGAATTTGTTGGGCAATTCCACCATCGGGCAAAAGTAACCCAAGATAAATGTAGAGCGATAATGGTGTCATTAATATTGCCCACAAAGTTGAATTTGTGGTCATGATCACACTAAGAGCTAAGTTACCTTTGGAAAAATAGGTAAAAATATTTGAAGTGGTTCCCGCTGGAACACTTCCCATAATCATGGCCCCAATTGCTACAGGGATTGCATACTCTTTTGGTAATTGAAATAGAAAAGTAATGATCAATAAGAAGGCCAAAAGTGGCATGATTCCAAATTGTGTTAACCAACCAATAATCAAACCCCAAGGTCGACGAAGTGCTTGACGAAAATCTCTTGGTGTTAAACCTGCACCTAAACCAAACATGATCACAAACACCATGATGACTAGCAGTATTTCTTCAAATGGTGTTACAACATCTTGTTCTGAAACTTCAGCTTGTGCAGCAACTAATCGGGAGGCAATTCTCATTATGCGCCTTTCTGGTTTTGGTTATTTAATCCATTAAGTTCAACTCTGCGAAGTTCTCGTCGAAGAATTTTTCCAATAGGACTCTTTGGTAATTCATTAACAATGACAACTGATTTAGGTAATTTGTATCTTGCTAATGTTTTTTCGCAATGTGCAATAACTTGGGCTTGGGTAAGTGTTCCTGTTGTGGACACAATGTAGGCACAAACTCTTTCCCCAGTGTTTTCATCTGGTAAGCCAATTACTCCAACTTCTTTAACATCTGGCATTTTGGCAATTTGTTCTTCAATTTCATTTGGATAAACGTTAAATCCACTCACCAAGATCACATCTTTTTTACGATCTACAATTTGGAAATAACCATCTTCATCCATTTGTGCAATATCTCCGGTATATAACCAACCATCTTTAATGGTTGCTGCTGATTCTTTTGTGTTATTCCAATAACCAAGCATGATTTGGGGACCTTTAGCAATTAGTTCGCCAGATTCTCCAATTGCGACTTCTTTTCCATTGTCATCAACAATTTGAATATCAGTTGATGGCATTGGAATACCGATAGAACCCGGTTTGGCAGTTCCACCAAGGGGATTAAAAGTTAGAACTGGGGAAGATTCAGTTAAACCAAAACCTTCAACCAAAGGAGACTTAGTTACTTTCTCCCACTCAACTGCAACTGATTGGTGCAATGCCATACCGCCTGCAACTGAGGCACTAAGACTTGTTGGAGGAGCTTCTTGGAACCAACGCTCTTTAAGAAGTGCGTTATACAAAGTGTTAACTCCTGAAACCCAAGTAATTTGGTAATTTTCAAAAGCACGTTTTAGATTGCTTGGTGGTCTTGGGTTAGGAATAACAATATTTTTTCCTCCCACATGATAAAAACCTAAAAGATTAACTGTGAAAGCAAAAATGTGATACAAAGGAAGCGCAGTAATGATTGTTTCTTTACCAAGTCGAATAAATCTTTCAACCATTTGCATCATTTGCAATGTATTTGTGACTAAGTTTTTATGTGAAAGCATTGCACCTTTGGATACTCCAGTAGTTCCACCGGTGTATTGCAAAGCTGCAACTGAATCAGCCTTTATGTCTTTGGCGTATTCCAAGACTTGGCTTCTTTTGGCATGAGAATTACCTTGGCTTAAAGCTTGTTTGAATTTGGTGTGTTTGGTGGTTATCTTTGGTAAAGATCTATTCCAAACTTTTTGCACCATTCTGATGACTCCACCAACAACAGTGGGGAAGAATTCTGAGATCTTTACCGTAATTACTGTTTCAATACCTGTTTTTTGTAATACCTCTGGCAAACGATCAGCAAACATGTCGATTATGACTAATACTTTTGCTTGGGCATCTGAAAATTGGTGAACCATTTCAGAGGCTGTGTAAAGAGGGTTGGTGTTCACAAGAACGCATCCAGCCTTGATGATTCCAAAAGCCACAATTGAATAGCTCAAACAATTAGGCATTTGCATTGCTACGCGATCCCCAGCACTTAGGCCTATTACTTCACGTAAATAAACAGCAAAGTCATCTGAAAGTTCATCAACTTGTTTGTAGGTTAGGGAACCATTCATGCCATTTGGCATGCATTGGGTAAAAGCAGTGGAATTTGAGTAAGCAGTGCTTGCTCTGCGGATTAAATCTGGCAGATGTGAAATATCAGTTGCTGCTAATTGTGCGTTTACCCCTGTTGGGTATTTGGTCAACCAAGGTTGCTTTGCCATTTTCTCACTCTTTCACCAAAATAAGGTTTTAGTAATCCTAGCCAGATTCCAAGAGTCAAACTAGTTCAAACCCAAAACAAAGTGATTCACCCATGGGACAGCGCCCAAAATGGGTGACAAATCCTGTTAATATTGAAAAACCAGGAGCATAACTCCATTTAACTCGACAAAGGAGAAGAGATGTCTGATGCAGCACGCTGGATGATCGCACTTGCGTTTATATCCCTACCAACTATCGCTTTTGGTGGTTACTTTTTATTATCAATTCTTAAGCGCCAAGTCGGCACAGAGAACATCACTGTTGAACAGCGAGATTACTTCCGAGCAGGACATGCACATGCTGGAGTTTTAGTGCTTCTAGCAATTATTGCTCAACTGATTCTTGATAGCTCAAGATTTAATGATTCGATGACTTGGGCATTACGT
>JBJOOK010000006.1:0-20812 GCA_046051325.1 Actinomycetota bacterium
AGGATTTGAAACCATCATGGTTAATTGCAATCCCGAAACAGTCTCCACAGACTATGACACCTCAGATCGTTTGTATTTTGAACCATTAACGCTAGAAGACGTTTTAGAAATTGTTTATGCAGAACAACTCTCAGGAAATGTCTTAGGAGTTATTGTTCAATTGGGTGGACAAACTCCTTTAGGTTTAGCACAAAAACTTAAAGACAACGGTGTACCAATTGTTGGCACAAGTCCTGAAGCAATTCATTTAGCAGAGGAACGTGGAGCATTTGGCAAGGTTTTGGAAAAAGCAAAATTAATTTCTCCTGATCACGGGATGGCAGCATCTTTTCCTGAAGCCAAGAAAATCGCATCTGAAATCGGTTATCCAGTTCTAGTCAGACCTTCTTATGTATTAGGTGGTCGAGGAATGGAAATTGTTTACGACGAAAACATGCTTTCTCAATACATCGAAAGAGCCACCGAAATAACTCCAGATCATCCTGTTTTGGTTGATCGTTTTCTTGATGATGCTTTAGAAATTGATGTTGATGCTTTATTTGATGGCAAAGAAATGTTTCTTGGTGGAGTTATGGAACATATCGAAGAAGCAGGAATTCACTCAGGTGACAGCGCTTGTTCACTGCCACCAATCTCCTTGACCAAAGAGCAAATAGAACAGATAAGACAAAGCACTTTTGCCATTGGAACAGGTGTAGGTGTTATTGGTTTACTAAACGTGCAATATGCCTTATCAAAAGATGTTTTGTATGTACTTGAAGCAAATCCTCGCGCATCAAGAACTGTTCCGTTTGTTTCAAAAGCAACAGGTGTTTCTTTAGCAAAAGCTTGCTCTCGCATCATGTTGGGAACAACAATTAAAGAATTAAGAGCCGAAGGAGTTTTGCCTAAACATGGTGATGGTGCAGATGAATTGATCGGTGCTCCAGTTGCAGTTAAAGAAGCTGTTCTTCCTTTTGGTCGATTTACTGGTGTTGACTCTGTTTTGGGTCCAGAAATGAAATCCACAGGTGAAGTAATGGGCATTGATTCAAGTTTTGGTATGGCTTTTGCTAAATCTCAAAGTGGGGCATATGCCGGGGGACTGCCTTTAAAGGGAAGTGTATTTGTATCAGCAGCAGATAAAGATAAAGAGCAAATGATTCCTTCCATACAAAAATTAAGCCAGTTAGGTTTCAAAATATTTGCCACAAAAGGAACTTCAGAATTTATAGCCAAACATGGAATAAAATCAGAAATTTTGAGAAAAGTTCAACAAGGTCACGCTGATGGTGAAGTTACAACTACCGAAGCAATTATGAATGGCGATATTGATTTAGTTGTTAATACTCCGCATGGGGGAGGAACACGTACAGATGGTTACGAGATAAGAACTGCCGCCACAACAAGAAGTGTTCCATGTATTACAACATCTCAAGGCTTAAAAGCAGCTGTTGCTGGAATTGAAGCATTACAAAAGACTGGATTTAGTGTTAAATCATTGCAAGAATGGGCCAAAGATTTAGCCAAAGCTAGAGAAGTATTTTATAAAGAAGCTGGTTTTTAATGCCCATTGTTCATAAAGGCACAGTCGTTGATGTTAAAAAAGTTGGTAGTTATTTTGTTTTAACTGCCACAGCAGCAGATATTCCTAAAGATTTTAAACCTGGTAATTTCGTTGCTGTAGCAATTGGGGATGAAAGAAGTTCTTTAATTCTTAGAAGAGCATTCAGTATTTATCAAGTCAATGATCGCGGAGTTTATGGCGGGACAGTTGACATTGTGGTTTCACCACATGGACCAGGAACTGATTACATTGCAAATCTAAAAAGAAATGATCCTATTAATTTAGTTGGCCCATTAGGTAAACCATTTAGTTTGCCCAAGGATCCAGTACCTTGTGTTTTAGTAGGGGGCGGTTATGGTGCAGCTCCACTGTTTACCTTGGCTGAAGCACTGACAGCAAGAGGTTGCCGAGTTGATTTCATTTTGGGAGCATCCACCCAAGAAAAATTATTTGGAATGCTGGAAGCAAGAAGAATTTCAACAACACTTTCTGTGACAACAGATGATGGAACCTCTGGGGTAATGGGTCGAGTAACTGATGTATTGCCCGATGTAATCAAAAAATCTGGTGCCGCAGTCGTTTATGCCTGTGGTCCAATGCAAATGTTAAAAGCAGTTTCTGAAGTTGCCACACTTCATGGAATTGTTTCTCAAACAAGTGTTGAAGAATCAATGGCTTGTGGAATCGGTGTGTGTATGACTTGCGTTATGCCAATTATTGGTGAAGACGGTGTAACAAGAATGCTTCGCTCTTGTGTTGATGGTCCTGCTTTTAGAGGAGACAAAGTTCGCTGGGATGAAGTTGGCACAATTCCTGCTGATACTTGGGGCGCTCCTGAAATTGGTGGACACTAATGAAAAGAGTTCCTAAAAGAACAACGGTAGATATGTCTACCAAACTTGGAAGACTGGAATTTTCTTCACCAGTTTTTAC
This sequence comes from Actinomycetota bacterium, assembly GCA_046051325.1. Classification (GTDB taxonomy): domain Bacteria; phylum Actinomycetota; class Actinomycetes; order S36-B12; family UBA5976; genus ATZT02. The sequence continues at coordinate 2,480 of JBJOOK010000006.1, forward strand.
AGCTTCAGGTTGTGCTGCTGCTGGAAAAGAATTAGATCAATTTATCGATATCACAACTATTGGAGCAGTTGTAACAAAAAGTGTGATGTTAAATCCAAGATCTGGCAGAGCTACACCTCGTATGGCCGAAACTCCCAGTGGAATGTTAAACGGAATTGGATTACAAGGACCAGGCATTGATGATTTCATTCAAAACGATTTAAGTTGGCTGAGTCAAAAGGGTGCCAAAACTATTGTTTCCATTGCAGGAAATAATGTTGAAGAATTTGGCAAAGTTGCAGATAAATTAAGGGATATTCCTGGAGTAATTGCAATTGAAGTAAACATTTCTTGTCCTAATGTTGAAAATAGAGGTCAAGTTTTTGCATGTGACCCATATGCAGCATCAGATGTTATAAATAGTGTGCGAAGAAATGTCTCAGCCAGCATCCCACTTTTTGCAAAATTATCACCCGATGTAACCGACATAACAGAAATCGCAAAGTCGGTTGTAAAGGCAGGCGCTGATGGATTAAGTGTGATCAACACTTTGTTGGGAATGGTCATTGATACAGATACTTTGTTACCAAAACTTAGTGGGAAAACTGGTGGATTATCAGGTCCAGCCATCAGACCAGTTGCTGTTCGTTGTGTCTATCAAATAAGAAAAGCTTTACCAAATATTCCAATTATTGGCATGGGTGGAATTAGAAATGGGCGAGATGCCATTGAATTTTTTGCTGCTGGGGCAAACGCGATAAGTGTTGGAACAACAGTATTTAATGATCCAGAAGCTTGTGTGAGAATTCATGATGAGACAGCTGAAATTTTGCAAGAAAAAGGAATCCGATCGTTGTCTGAAATCATTAGTGCCGCTCACCGAGAAGATTCATAGATGAAAGCACCAATTGCAGTTGCCCTTGATGCACCAGATTTACAAACTGCTAAATCGTGGGCCAAGGATGTTTCTCCTTATGTTTCAACACTAAAAATAGGTTTAGAAAATTATCTTCGAGACGGCAAAAGTTCAATTGAAGAAATAAGAAAAATCAGTGATTGTGAAATCTTCTTGGATTTAAAACTTCACGATATTCCCGCCACAGTTGCTGGGGCATGTCGATCAGTTGCTGATCTAAATCCAAAATACTTAACAGTTCATGCCTCAGGTGGGGCAGAGATGATTAATGAAGCTGTAAAAACATTGCCTAATACTTTGATAGTTGCTGTAACAGTCTTGACTTCAATTGACGAAGTAAATCTACAAAAAATAGGATTTAAGAATGCACCCAAAGAATCAGCCGTAAATTTAGCAAAGCTTGCTGTGGCTGCCGGTGCACGTGCAATAGTTTGCAGTCCACAAGAAGTTGCTGAAATTCGTAAGAATGTTGATCCATCAATTGTGTTAATCACACCAGGTGTCAGACCAAAAGGTTCAAATGCCAATGATCAGCAAAGAATTGCAACCCCCGAAGAGGCTCTATTGAATGGTGCGAATTTGCTGGTAATTGGCAGACCGATAACAGGATCAGACAATGTTAGTGAATCAGCCAAGAGAATAAGCGAAGAAGTAAATAGCGTTAAACTGTGAAGACCTTTATTGCCTCACCAATTAGCAAGGTGCAAAGATAACCCCATGGCATTACCTACCCTCACTAAAGAAGAACGCGCCGCCGCTTTATTAAAAGCTGCAGCAGCTAGAAAAGTGAGAGCAAGTCTTCGCGAGCAACTAAAAAATGGCGAAATCAATCTAGCGGAAGCATTTTCTCGTATACAAACCGATGAAGCCGTTGCAAAAATGAAAGTCATTGCCCTTTTGGAATCCATGCCAGGAGTTGGAAAGATAAGAGCTGAGAATTTAATGGAAAGAATTGGTATTGCCCAAAGTAGAAGACTTAGAGGATTAGGCCCTAACCAATTAAATGCACTCTTAGCGGAATTTAGTTCGTGAAATCTAAACTTGTCGTTTTAGCTGGACCCTCAGGGGTTGGTAAAGGAACAGTCGTAAGAGAACTCATTAGACAAAAACCTGAAGTTTTTCTCTCTGTTTCTGCAACAACGCGTAAACCTAGACCTGAAGAAAATCATGATGATCATTACATGTTTTTAACTGAAAAAGAATTTCTTGAAGAAGTAGATAAAGGAAATTTATTAGAGCATGCGCAATTTGCTGGCGCTTGGTATGGAACTCCTAGAAAACCTGTTGAAGAAAGAATTAAAAATAATCACGACAAGTAAAGAAATCAATGCCTGAAGCGTTTCTAGTCATGCTTAAACCCCCTTCAATTGAGGAATTAAAAAGAAGACTTATTGACAGAGGCACAGAGAAGCCAGAAGAACTAGAACTTCGTCTTCAGGTGGCAATTGGTGAGTTAGAGGCTGAAAATGAGTTCGATGCTGTGGTAATCAACGAGGATGTTCAGTCGGCGGTTAGTCAACTGATAACCTTGTTACATCTCAATTAAGAGATATCAAATTTGACCTGAAAGGCCTTAATTAACAGTGGCAACCACAATTCGTCCAGAAGGAATTACTAATCCTCCAATCGATGATCTATTGGATACTGCAGGTTCTAAATATCAATTAGTTATTTATGCTGCCAAACGCGCACGTCAAATTAATGCTTACTATTCACAATTAGGTGAAGGCTTACTTGAATATGTTGGTCCACTTGTTGAAACACAATTACAAGAAAAACCATTGTCAATTGCATTAAGAGAAATCAACTCAAAACTTTTAAACACCGAACACGTTGATCCAGAGGTTTTGGCTCAAGAAGCAGCTGAAATGGAACAAAGAAGATTAGCTGCGATTCAAGCTCAACAAAGATATAACGCTGGCTATGACAATTCATTTGCTGGAGTTTATGAAGAAACTTTCGAAGAAACTGCTGAAGTAATTACAGAAGATGTAGAAGCTCAAGCAGATGCTGCAGTTGTTGCCGATAACCAAGAGGGCGACGATGCTGCACCAACTGAAGAAACTGTTTCCTAAGAAATTCTTAAATAACTAAGTCGGAGAAAACATGTCTCGACCTTTAGTTGTACTTGGAGTAACAGGTGGCATTGCTGCTTACAAATCTGCTGATCTAATTAGAAGACTCAAAGATCAAGATTTGGACGTTCAAGTAATTGCTACTAATAGTGCTCTTAAGTTTGTAGGCGAAACAACATTTGCAGCTTTAAGTGGTAAACCTGTAATTTCAGATATCTGGGATAAAGCCCATGATGTAGAACATGTAAACGTTGCTAAAAATGCGGATGCAATTGTGGTTGCTCCTGCTACAGCAGATTTCTTAGCTCACCTTGTCTATGGCTTTGCTAATGATGCATTACTTGCAACTTTGTTAGTAGCAAAGTGTCCAATTATTTTGGCACCAGCAATGCACACAGAAATGTGGGAAAATTCAGCAACAAGAGAAAATGTTGCAACACTTCGTAAACGTGGTTTCTTAGTTTTAGAACCAGCAGTTGGACAATTAACTGGTGAAGACCAAGGAGTAGGTCGTCTTCCAGATACAACTGAAATTGCTCGAGTTGTTAAGCAAGTTGTAAATAGAAAAACATCAAATTTACCTAAGGATTTATCTGGACTAAATGTCTTAATTTCAGCTGGTGGAACCAGAGAAGCAATTGATCCAATCCGATTTATTGGCAATAGAGCTAGTGGAAAACAAGGAGTTGCACTTGCACTTTCTGCATTAAGTAGAGGTGCCAAAGTTACTTTGGTTGGTGCAAATCTAAACGTTGCAGTTCCTGCAGGAGTTGAATTTGTTGCAGCAAACTCTGCATTAGAAATGATGGAACAAATGACTCTTCGAGCGGGATCTGCTGACATAGTGATTATGAATGCCGCTGTTGCAGATTATTTTGTCCCCAATCCTGAACAATCAAAAATTAAAAAGACAACAGATAAGTTAAATATTGAATTGAGTAAAACCGGAGATATCTTGACTGTGTTATCTGAGAATAAACCTGTAAAGCAATATCTAGTTGGTTTTGCAGCAGAAACGGCAAATACTAATGAAGAACTTGTTGGATTAGCCAAAACCAAGTTAGAGAAAAAGAAAGCTGATTTGATTGTCGGCAACAAAGTCTCGGCTTCAGTTGGTATTAGTAGTGATGAGAATGAAGCCGTTTTAGTAACGAGTAATCAAGCAATTTCTTTACCAAAAACCGACAAATTAGCACTCGCCGACGCCATCTGGGACTTCATCGTTAAGGACCTGGCTAAAGTAGGTCAAGAAAGAAAGAGTCCGGTCGAGCCCGACCTTGCGTGACCTGAATTAGTAATTAATAAATTCCAGGAAAGGAATATTCACACAATGTCCGGACGCTTATTTACTTCTGAATCTGTAACCGAAGGTCACCCAGATAAAATTGCTGACCAAATAAGTGACTCAATTCTTGATGACATGCTTAAGCAAGACCCACACAGCCGAGTAGCTGTCGAAACTTTAATTACCACTGGACAAGTTCACGTTGCAGGAGAAGTAACTACTAGTGGATACACAGATGTACCTGAAATTATTCGTCAAGTTGTGACACAAATTGGTTATGACAGCTCTGTTAAAGGTTTTGATGGAAATTCATGTGGAGTATCTGTTTCTATTGGAAAACAATCACCAGACATTGCACAAGGTGTTGATGATGCTTTAGAAGAAAGAACAGGTTCGCAGGATCCCTTGGACAGACAAGGTGCTGGAGATCAAGGTTTGATGTTTGGATATGCCTGTACAGATACAAAGACTCTTATGCCATTGCCAATTTATCTGGCACACAGATTAGCTGAGAAATTAACTGAAGTTAGAAAGAACGGAACTTTAGGTTACCTAAGACCAGATGGAAAAACACAAGTAACTATTGAATATGACGAACAAAACAGACCAGTTCGACTAGACACCATTGTGGTTTCATCACAACATGCAGCAGAAGTTGATCTTGAAAAACAATTAGCACCAGATGTTAAAAAACATGTTGTTGAACCTGTTTTAAAAGCACTTGATGTAAAACTTGATATCAGTAACTTCAAATTATTAGTAAACCCAACAGGAAGATTCGAAATTGGTGGACCAATGGGAGATGCTGGTTTAACTGGCAGAAAAATTATTGTTGACACCTACGGTGGAATGAGTAGACACGGTGGTGGAGCTTTTTCTGGAAAAGATCCGTCAAAAGTAGATAGATCTGCTGCTTATGCCATGCGTTGGGTTGCTAAGAATGTTGTGGCTGCTGGATTAGCTCAAAGATGCGAAGTACAAGTTGCTTACGCAATTGGCAAAGCTCAACCAGTCGGAGTCTTTGTGGAAACTTTTGGAACCGGAATTACAAGTGATGAGAAAATTCAAGAAGCAATTCTTAAAGTTTTTGATTTACGCCCAGCAGCAATTATTAGAGATCTAGATCTAAAGCGTCCAATTTACAAGAAGACTGCTGCTTATGGTCACTTTGGTCGAGAAGACAAAGATTTCACCTGGGAGAAAACAGATAGGGCAGAAGATCTTAAGTCTGCAATATCTTAAAAATTAAAGTTCAAGGAGTAACGCGCTAGATGCCGCGACACTTAAACGTTGCTCGAGTTGTTTTAGACAACCCTTTGCCACATCTTGACAGATTATTTGATTACGAAATTCCAGAAGAACTAGATGAAGTTTGTGTTCCTGGAGTCAAAGTAAAAGTCAAGTTCTCCAACAGAAATATGGAAGCTTGGGTAGTCGAGAAAGTTGCACTATCGAGTCATCACAAAAAACTAAGTGAGATCTCAAAAGTAATATCGAACTATCCTGTTTTAACACCTGAAGTTTTAACCTTGTCTCAAATTGTTGCTGATCGATTCATCGGTAATTTGACAGATGTCTTGCGTTTTGCAATACCACCGAGACAGGCAAAGATTGAAAAAGCTTTTAAGTTCGAATCAATAAAAAGTTTAAATACAGCGGCAAAAGGAAATGTTGCTCTTAGTTCAATAACTATTCCTCCTTGCGTTGGTAAAGATGAAACAATCATTGACTCTGTAATAAAGACGATTAAGCAAGGGAAACAATCATTAATACTTTTTCCCAATATTTATTTAGTTGAAGAATTTAAGAGCACATTGATATTGAAGGAACCTGGAGTCAAAGTTCAAGTATTAAGTGCCGAGCAAGAACCAAGTGTTAGATATAGCTCATTTCTTGAGATCCTTGGAAGTAATGCAGACGTAGTGATAGGAACAAGAAATGCAGTTTTTGCACCAATTCAAAATCTCGGATTAATAGCAATTTGGGATGACGCGGATGAAAACTATTACTCTCAACAATCTCCTTATTGGAATGCAAGAGAGGTGGCAATTTTAAGAGCAAGACTTAATGGTTGCGATTTCATGTCTTTTGGGAATTGCGAAAGTGTTGCCATTAATCAATTAATCAAAGATAAAGAAATAGCGCGAGTTCCATTTATTGATGGTGATTCAAAGAATTACTGGCCTCAAGTCTTCACACTTGATAATTCGTCATCTGATCCAATTGAGCGCACCAAGCGAATTCCAAACAAAGCCTGGGAATTAGTTAAAGAAGGTTTAAAGAGCGGCAACGTCTTGATTCAAGTTCCAAGACTTGGTTATTCCAGTAATCTGCAGTGCTCTAGTTGTCGAGAAAGTGCAAGATGTAATGGGTGTTCAGGTCCTCTTTTAACTAAACAAAAAAACTCAGCTCCAGAATGCAAATGGTGCGGAAAAGTTGCCAGCAGTTGGAGATGCAGATACTGCAACACCAGAGAATTTAGAATTTCAGTTGTAGGACAAACCAAGACTGTTGAGGAACTTGGCAAGTCTTTTCCAGGTGTAAATATCCTGACTTCTGGTGGAGCAACAATTCTTCGAAATGTTGAAGAGAGTAATTCAATTATCGTTGCAACACCTGGAGCAGAACCAAAAGCACCAAATGGTTATTCAGCAGCCATTTTGTTGGATGCATATTTATTATTGGGAGTTCCATCTCTTGCTGCTTCTGAAGAAGCACTTAGAAAGTGGTTGCATCTATTTAACCTGTTGAAGCCCGAATCAGATGGTGGAAAAGTTTTTATCACTAGTGAATCGACCAACAGAGTCGTGCAGGCTTTGATAAAGCACGATCCAAATTGGTTGATAAACAATGAGCAAGAATTAAGAACTGAAACTAAGTTGCATCCATCTGTGACAACGATCTCTCTTAAAGGAGATTTGAAAGAGATTAATCAATTGCTCGAAACCTTTAATAATGATGCTTCAATATCGGTGATGGGGCCTCGAATATTTGAAAAAGAAGAATTAGCCCAAATCGTTATCGGAACCAGTAAACCCGAAGACATTATTAGCAAAGTAAGGTCTGAAATCATTAAATTTAGTGTTGCTAGAACTAAACCTGTGCGTGCTCATGTCAACGCTTATGACATCGATTAGAATTAAATAAATCTTTCATAGAAAGCCCTTAAATGACAATTAAGAACATACGTCTTTTTGGTGATACTATGCTCACTAAAAAAGCTGACGAAGTTCGAGACTTCGACAAAGAATTACAACAACTGGTTAAAGATTTAACTGAAACTATGTTGGAAGCTCCAGGTGTAGGACTTGCAGCACCACAAATTGGAGTTTCCTTAAGAGTCTTTACATATTGCGTTGAAGAAGATAGACCAGGACATTTAATAAATCCAATTTTGCAATTATCTGAAAATCGTCAAGACGGAGATGAAGGCTGCCTTTCAATTCCAGGATTAGCTTTTAACACTGATCGTTCCTATGGCGTAATTGCAAGAGGTAAGAATATGTATGGCGAAGATGTTGTCATTGAGGGTTCAGAGTTATTGGCTCGTTGCATTCAACATGAAACAGATCATTTGGACGGAATACTTTTTGTAGATCGACTAGATACTGAGACAAGAAAATTGGCGATGAAATCTATTAGAGAAGCCGAATGGTTTGGTTTGGAGAAGCCAATTGTGAAGGTAAGTCCACACGATACTTTCGGTTTGTCGATTTAGCTTCGATGAAAATTCTTTTTTTGGGCACTCCCGATAGTGCTGTACCTATTTTGGAAAAATTGATCACAACTCAGCATCAAGTAGTTGGAGTGATAACTCAGCCAGCTCGAAAAAGCGGACGAGGTCTTGATCTTAAAGAGTCAGCCGTATCAGAATTTGCGAAACAAAAAGGTTTGAAAGTCTTTAGTCCAGAAAAAATAGATAAAGAATACTTTGCTCAAAATTTAAAGCCACTTGATGCTGATATGGCAATAGTAGTTGCTTTTGGCCAAATTCTTATTAAGGAAGTTTTAGCTGAACTAAAATTTGGATGGATCAACATTCATTATTCGTTGTTACCCAAGTTTAGAGGCGCTGCTCCTGTTCAAAGAGCAATACTCCAAGGTGAGAAAGAAACTGGAATATCTTTTTTCGCAATAGAAGAAGGACTAGACACTGGTCCAATGATAAAAAGCTATCCCTACAAATTATCTGATTCAGCAACCACTGATTCGGTATTGCAAGATCTAAATGTTCTGGCAACTCAAAAGATTGAAGAAATAATTACAGGAATAAATAATGGTTCATTTGAACCGGTAAAGCAATCAGGAGAAGTAAGTACTGCACCAAAAATAAATGAGATGGATTTAAGAATTGATTGGAATACTCTTTATTCTGAGATCAGTAGAAAAGTAAGAGCAGGTAGCAAGAGATTAAGTGCTTGGACGATTATTGGAGATTCAAAAATAAAAATTTTGTCAGTATCTGAAAACGCTCTCGAAGACCAAATCGGCCAGGGACAAATAAAAGTCATCAATAAATTTGTTAACGTGGGATGTAAAAGTGGCTCTCTGATCATCAATGAAGTTATCCCCGAAGGTAAAAAGCAAATGGACGCTATTTCGTGGATTAACGGGTTTCAAGATAAATCCGACTTGAAATTTTCCTAGTTCTTGAGACCTCAGGGTCAGACTTAATCAATTAGCCTTTGTTATTGAGTATTCTTACCGTATGGATATAAAGATTGCAGCCAGCATTTTAAACGCTGATGCCAATAATCTAGAGAGAGAAATATCCTCAGTTAGTGATTCTGCTGATTGGATTCACGTTGATGTCATGGACAATCATTTTGTCCCAAATCTTAGTTTTGGAATAAACGTTTTAGAAAGTCTTGCTCAGAAAAAACAGAAACCATTAGATGCTCATTTAATGATTGAAAATCCAGACCATTGGGCTCCCAAGTTTGTTGAAGCAGGAGCTGATTCGGTCACTTTTCATTATGAGGCAGCAAAAGATTCTAAGAAACTAATCAAAGAAATTCATGCAATGAAATCAAGAGTTGGATTAGCCATTAAACCTAAAACTCCGTTAAGTGATGTTAAAGAGTTTCTGTCAGATATAGATGTATTGCTAGTTATGACAGTTGAACCAGGATTTGGCGGTCAGTCATTTATGACCGAGATGCTTGAGAAAGTAAAAGAAGCCAGATCAATCATTAACAATGAGAAATTGACAATGTGGGTGCAAGTAGATGGGGGAGTTGGACTTAAAACTATTGAACAAGCATCTCAAGCTGGCGCAGATTTCCTAGTTGTGGGTTCAGCAGCATTTGCAGCGCAAGATCCAGGAAAAGCAATGAAAGAGTTAAGAGAATTAGCAGTAAAAGGTTCTATCAATTAATTTATGGCACATCAATCTGACATTTATTGGCTTGGCGTTGCTGCTGAGCAATCGTTAATCCCATTTACAGTTAAAAGAAATCCAAGAGTTGGTGCTGTAGTTGTAGATAAATCTGGCTTAGCAATTGCTAAAGGTTTTCATGAAGGATATGCATCTGCACATGCTGAACAAGTTGTCTTAGAAAAATTAAAAGGTAGAGCTAAAGGTGCAACTCTTTATGTGAATTTAGCGCCATGTAACCATGTTGGGAAAACGCCTTCTTGCTGTGTGGAAATTATTAATAGAGGAATCAAGCGAGTTGTTTATTCGAATGCCGATCCCAATCCGCTAAGTCAAGGAAATGTTGAATTCTTAAAAGCTAATGGTGTTGAAGTTTCCCACATCAAGATGCCTAAGAAGTATGAAAATATTAATTTCAGATGGTTCAAATCTTTTGAAATGGATAGACCCTTTGTTACCGCAAAGATCGCACTGACCTTAGATGGAAAAATAAATGATGGTAGTTCTAGGAAGTTAAGGATTACAGGCAAAGATGCTGAGATTGAAGTTCACGCAATTCGAAATGGCTGTGATGCAATAGTTACTGGTACTGGAACAGTACTTGCAGATAATCCAAGATTAAACGTTCGATTTCCCCGAAAACTTAAACAATCAAATCAACCAATTAGATTCATTGTGGGCGATAGAGAAATTCCGAGTGACTATCTTGTAAAAGATGAGACCTCTCAGACTCAATTTTGTAGGAAAATAACACCAAAAATTGTCCTGGAAGAATTATCAAAATTAGATGTGCGAACAGTCCTTTTGGAATCAGGGGCTACTTTACTAACGCAATTTCTCAATCACGATCTAGTTGATGAGTTAGTGATTTACATGGCACCTACCGCGATTGGTCAAGGTCAAGCAATTGTAGACGGAATTCTGCAGTCAGTTTCAAATCGCACTTTTAATATAAGTAGTGTTGGATTAGTAGGAAACGACCTTAGATTTAAGGTCTCTATCAGATAAATTAATGAAGTTGGAGTTATGTTCACAGGCATTGTTCAACACGTTGGTGTGGTTAAACAAGTTCGCCCATTAAGTGATAATTCAATCCAAATTGACGTTGATTGCAAAGATCTCAATTCGACTTCTCAATTAGGTCAAAGTATCTCCATTGATGGAATATGTCTAACAGTAGAGAAAGTCAATAATGAAGTCCTAACTTTCACAGCTATATCCGAAACAATCGATAAGACTAAATTGAAAGAAAAAGTCTCAGGATCATTGGTAAATGTTGAAGCTTCAGCCTCAATGCAAGATTTGGTTGGTGGTCATCCAATAACAGGACACATTGACACAGTTGGAAAGATTATTGATATTACAAATTCTGAATCCTGGAAGATTATCAGAATATCCGTTGATAAAATTCACCGTAATCTGATCGTCAGCAAAGGATCAATTTGTATCGACGGGGTATCACTAACTATTAGCAATATTGGATCAGTAGAAGAATCATGGTTTGAAGTGTCATTGATTCCTGCAACTTTGTCTCATACGACTCTGGATTTATTAGTAGTCGGAAATCTAGTCAATATTGAATTTGATCAAGTAGGAAAATACATCGCTCAGAATATGCAGATGCAAAATGAAAAATAATTCAGAAGTTGTGTTTGACACGGTTGAAAGTGCGATCGAAGAATTCAAACTAGGACATGCAATCGTTGTTGTTGACGATGAGGATAGGGAAAATGAGGGAGATTTAATTCTTCCAGGATCTCTAATTACTACTGAATCAATGAATTTCATGATCAAAAACACTTCAGGTGTTGTATGCGTGCCGATGGAATCTGAAGATTTAGACAGATTAAAAGTGCCACCAATGACCGCAGTAAACGAAGATAAAAAATCAACAGCTTTTAGTATTTCTGTGGATGCATCTTCTGGAATCACAACTGGGATATCTGCCGAAGATAGAACTAGAACAATAAAGGTTTTATCGGATAGAAATTCTAAATCGACTGATGTCACTAAACCAGGACATGTGTTTCCATTACGAGCTGCTCAAGGTGGGGTACTTCGTAGAGCTGGACATACAGAGGCAGGTGTTGATTTGGCAAAAATGGCTGGTTTGAATCCAGTTGCTGTTATTGCAGAATTAGTTGAAGAAGATGGTTCGATTCGAAAATATGAATCAAGTTACAAATTTGCTAAAGCTCATGGTTTGAAGTTCATATCTATTGCTGACATCATTTCTTATCGTCGCAAGAACGAAAAGCAAGTAGAACTCTTTTCACAAAGTGAATTACCAACTAAATTTGGGAACTTTAAGGCCTATGGATATAAGTCAAATATCGATGGCATTGCCCATCTTGCACTGGTTGCAGGAGAAATTGGTGATGGAGAAAACGTTCTAGTCAGAGTTCACTCTGAATGTTTAACAGGAGACGTTCTAGGTTCTCTTCGATGCGATTGTGGAGATCAACTGCAATTAGCTATGAAAACAATCGCTGATCACCGTAGAGGAATTGTTTTGTACGTTAGAGGTCATGAAGGTCGCAGTATTGGTTTGCTAAATAAAATTGCTGCTTATGGATTACAAGACAAAGGCAGAGATACCGTTCAGGCAAATCTTGATCTAGGACTTCCTGCAGATGCAAGAGACTACGGAACTGGTGCTCAAATCTTGGTTGATCTAGGAGTTAAAACAATGCGACTTCTTACCAACAATCCTTCTAAGCGAGCAGGTCTTGAAGGTTATGGTCTGAAAATTGTTGAACGTGTAGCCTTAGTAGCACAAGCAAACGAAAAGAATATTGATTATCTTTCAACGAAGAAAAACAAAATGGGCCACGATTTACCAAATCAAACACTTGAGGCAAACAAATGAGTAGTCAAAGAATACCTGAAATAAAGATTGAAAAAGTTAAGAAATCAACAAGAATTGCTGTTGTCACAGCTATTTGGAATCAAGATCTAACAGACAAAATGCTAGAAGAGTGTTTAAAGACTCTTAAAGAATTTGGATTAAAGCCTGTATCAATTCGGGTCTCTGGATCATTCGAATTAGTCGCAGCAACCAAACAGGCTTTCTTGAAAAAATTTGATGCAGTGATTGCTTTAGGAGTAGTACTCAGAGGAGAAACACCACATTTTGAATACGTATCATCAGCTGTGACAAATGGACTGACACAGATTGCAGCAGATACCGGGAAACCAATTGGCTTTGGCGTTCTAACTTGCGACAACCATGAACAGGCAAAAGCAAGAGCAGGATTTCCTGGATCTATTGAAAATAAGGGGAAAGAATCAGCTTTAGCAGTTTTGCAAAGTCTGAATGAACATAAAAAGTTGGGTTAATTCTTTCTCGATCTTGGCATTGGGTATTCTTGAGTTAGTTAACTTAAGTGAGGGCTTGTGAAATCATTCGATCAACTTTGGTCAGAACTAAACGACAAAGTTGTTGCAAATGACCCAAATTCTGACAGCGTAAAACTTGTTAATCAAGGGGTTCATGCTGTGGGCAAAAAAGTTGTCGAAGAAGCAAGTGAAGCATGGATGGCTTGCGAACATGAGAATAAAGACCGTGCTGCTGAAGAAATCTCTCAGCTTTTATATCAAACTCAACTTTTAATGCTTGCTGCCAAAGTAAGTATCGATGATGTTTATAAGAAACTGTAGGTAAAGAAAATGTTACGCATTGCTATTCCAAACAAGGGTCAATTAGCAGATCCGACTCAAAAAATGTTGCGAGAAGCTGGTTATCTTCGAAGCCATCACCCAAGAGATTTGGTTGTAAGTGATCCTGAAAACGATGTCGAATTCTTTTTTCTAAGACCAAGAGATGTTGCAACTTACGTGGGAGCAGGAACTCTTGATTTTGGTATTACAGGAAAAGATTTACTTATTGATTCCAAGTCAAAAGCTGAATCAATTATGGATTTAGGATTTGGCCAATCAAGTTTTCGTCTAGCTGTTACTGCGGATAAAGCAAGTAAAGGAATAGCTGGTTTAAGTGGAATTAAGATTGCCACAAGTTATCCAAACATTCTGCAATCTTGGTTAGATAAATCGTCAATCAAAGCAGAAATTGTGGTGCTTGATGGTGCAGTTGAAAATGCGGTTCGACTAGGTGTTGCAGATGCTGTTGCAGATGTAGTTGACACAGGAACAACTCTGAAGCAAGCAGGTTTAGTAATAATTGGTGATCCGTTATTGGTTAGTCAATCAGTCTTACTTCGTGGACCAAACACTAAAGAATCAGCAGAGACTGAGAACTTCATTCGAAGAATTTCAAGTGTTTTAGTTGCACGTGAATACGTGATGATTGATTATGACATCGAACAATCAAAAGTAGAACTAGCTTCAAAAATTACTCCTGGAATCGAATCGCCAACAATTTCACCACTGCACCTTGCAGGTTGGGTTGCAGTTAGAGCGATGACAAAGAGAAAAGAAATGCACAGAGTTATGGATGAACTTTACGCAGCTGGTGCAAAAGGTGTAATCGTCACAGAGATTATGGCTTGTCGACTCTAGATTTAAATAACGATAAGGGTCAATCTGATCCTGTCCTATTAGCGTTACTTCAAAATAAAGGTAATGATTACGAAAAACTAGTTTTGAATAAGTTGAAGAATTCTAGGTTAATTGGTGCCATCGTTGCCAAAAAAGATGAAAACGTTGAGATGATGCAAGCACTTTTTTCCTCTAATGATGGGAAAATTGCAATGCCAGTTTTTACTTCCCTTGATGAACTAACTAAGTGGAACAAAGAAGCCAGACCAATTCCACTAGTTGCTCATGACTTTGCCCAACAAACAATTGATCAGGAATTAGACGCCCTTATTTTAGATATAGCTTCTGATCACCGATTTGTTATTCAGGGCTACATGCTTAGCTGTTTAGCTAAAAATCAAGAGTGGAATTACCCCCACCAAGATTCAGAAGTCATAGACACAATCGAGAAAATCTGTCTAAAGCACAAAAATGTTAGCAAAGTCGAAATCACAAAAGGTGTGGAATGCGATCTTCACGTAAACATTTATGGTCCACCAGACTTGGCCGATGAGGTTATAGGTCTTGGAAAAGAGATAGCTGAGCAGGAAATTATTCGAGAAAGAGCGCCTTTAGGTGCTGATTTATTTCTCACCCCTTTGCTCTGATAATCTGGGAAAACCAGTCGCCAACCGGCGATGCACAAGCGGAGACATCTCCCACCTGCTAGATCGCATAAAAGATCTTTTGGGTAAGAAGAAGATAGTGATCATTTAGTTAAAACTAAAATCACGGTTCTTTAGCGTGTGCCACTTTTAGAAACATATTTCTATTTGTGGGGACAGCAAACAAAGGAGTAGGTATCAGCGTAGAACCACGGATCAATGATCGGATCCGCGTACCGGAAGTGCGCTTAGTTGGACCCAACGGAGAACAAATCGGTGTTACTCGAATTGAAGATGCAATTCGAATGGCACAAGAAAACGATTTAGATCTAGTTGAAGTAGCACCAGAAGCTCGGCCACCAGTGGCAAAGATTATGGACTACGGAAAGTTCAAATATCAAGAAGCACTTAAGGCTCGCGAAAACAGACGCAGTCAAGTAAATGCGGTTGTTAAAGAAATGAAACTTCGTCCGAGAATTGAAAGTCACGACTACGACACTAAAAAGAGTCATATCGAAAGATTTCTCTTAGGTGGCGACAAAGTCAAAGTGACAATCATGTTTCGTGGTCGTGAGCAATCTCGTCCAGAAATGGGTTACAAATTACTTGCCCGCTTAGCTGAAGATTTAGCTGAAGTAAGCATGGTTGAATTTGCACCTAAGCAAGATGGTCGAAACATGGTCATGGTTTTAGCGCCAAACAGAAGAAAGTCTGAAGCGGTTCGTGCCAAGCAAGTAGCGCGAGACAAAACAGATAAAACTTCCGATACCGAATAACTTTTAAGAACAAGGGACAAATAAATGCCGAAGATGAAAACACACAGTGGCGCTAAGAAGCGCTTCAAAAAAACTGGTACAGGAAAGATCACTCATGAAAGAGCTGGTCGCAGACACTTACTTGAATCAAAATCAAGCAAGAGAACAAGACGCTTAGCTGCAGAAGTGCAATTAGCACCTGGAGATACCAAAAAAGCCAAACGCATGTTGGGTTTGCGTTAAAACTTAAAACTTTTACTAGAAAGGAAACAGATATATGGCACGTGTAAAAAGAGCGGTCAACGCGCACAAGAAACGTCGCGTAGTGATGGAAGAAGCAAAGGGTTACAGAGGTCAACGTTCACGTCTGTATCGCAAAGCAAAAGAACAAATCCTTCATTCTCGCGTTTATTCATTTAATGATCGTCGTGAAAAGAAGGGTGACTTCCGTCGCCTTTGGATCACACGTATTAACGCTGCAGTTCGCGAAAACGGATTGACTTACAACAGATTCATCCAAGGTTTAAATGTTGCAGGTATCGAAGTAGATCGCCGCATGTTAAGTGACATGGCTATCCACGACGTACAAGCTTTCAAAGCCTTAGTTGAAGTAGCACGCTCCGCAATTGCCAAAGCGTCCTAATAACGAAGCCTCAAAGTCGATCGAATCAAACGCATTAACGATTCGATCGACAAAGGTTTCTTCTGCTTTAGAGTTATTAAATAAAAGAGATCGAGAACTTAGGTCTGAATTTTTAGTTGAAGGCGCTCACGCCGTAGAAGAAGTAATCAAGTCTCATCTGGCAAAAGCCATATTTGTCACCAAAGAATTTTCTCGCACAAACAATGCATTGTTAAGTAAAGCCGCCTCAGAAAGAATATCAATTTTCGAGACTGAACCTTTAGCAATAGAAAAATTAAGTGAAACTCTTAGCCCTCAAGGGATTGTGGCAGTAGCAGATTATGTTGCTACCAATTTAGAAAAACAGGATTTAGTTGAAGCAAATTTTGTTGTTGTTCTCTCAAATGTAAGAGATCCAGGTAATGCTGGAGCAATTATTAGAGTTGCAGATGCAGCTGGAGCGGACTTAGTAATTTTTGCCGGAACTTGTGTTGATCCGCACAACGGAAAAGTTGTCAGAGCAAGTGCCGGAAGTATGTTTAACGTCAAGGTTCGACAAGCAGATGATGTGGCAGAAACCTTAACTGATCTGGTCTCAACAAATCACAGTGTCTTCATCACAGATGGAAAATCAGAAACGCAATGGAAAGATGTAGATTTAAAGAAGCCTTTGGCCTGGGTCTTGGGAAATGAGGCTTGGGGAGTTTCTGACCTTGATGCCCCCGTCGGGCAAAGAGTATCGATCCCAATTTATGGTCGGGCTGAGTCATTGAATGTCGCCACAGCAGCAGCACTTTGTCTGTATGAAACAGCAAAATCTCGTGCTGGCAATTAGACTAAAACAGGTTTAGAAAGTAAGCCTTAACAATTAATCTCTGGGGGAGTCGGTCTCGTAATGTCACCGGATTCCAATTTATTAAGCGAAGAAACTATCAATCAGGCTGTTGCCCAAGCTCTTAAGGAAATTCAACTAGCCAAAAATTTAGATGAACTCAAAAACGTCCGTCTGAATCACGCCGGGGAGAAATCTCCTATCGCTTTGGCCAATCGCGAAATTGGTTCCTTAGAGGGAACAGCTAAAGCTGATGCAGGAAAAAGAATTGGCGAGGCGCGAAATAAAGTAAAAATCGCTTTGGATGATAGAACCGTTGAATTGCAGAATGAACGTGAAGATTCGATTTTAATTGCAGAAAAAGTTGATGTAACT
Organism: Actinomycetota bacterium; assembly: GCA_046051325.1. GTDB lineage: Bacteria > Actinomycetota > Actinomycetes > S36-B12 > UBA5976 > ATZT02. The sequence goes on from JBJOOK010000006.1 coordinate 19,837, forward strand.
CAAGTCTTGGCTAATGCAAATTCATCTTCATTAATGGTGGGGGCAAGACATCCTTTAACGACGATTGCTGAGCATATTTCTGATGTGTTTATTGCAATGGGTTATGAAGTAGCCGAAGGTCCAGAAGCTGAATCTGAATGGTTTAATTTTGATTCACTCAATATTTCAGAGGATCATCCATCCAGAAGTTCATCAGACACTTTCTATGTTGAGTCCATGGATTCTGGAGTTGTGATGAGAACTCAAACATCGCCAGTTCAAATGAGAGCGATGCTAGAACGTAAACCTCCCATTTATGTGATTGTGCCGGGCAAAGTTTTTAGAACAGATGAATTAGATGCAACACATACTCCTGTGTTTCATCAAGTCGAAGGTTTAGCCGTTGATAAGAATTTAACAATGGCAGATCTAAAAGGAACTTTGGATCATTTGGCACAAAGTATGTTTGGGTCAGGTATTGAGACAAGATTTAGACCATCATATTTTCCATTTACTGAACCAAGTGCTGAATTAGATTTGAAATGTTTTGTTTGCAAAGGTGAGACCAAGAAACGAAAAGATTGCAAAACCTGTCGATCAGAAGGTTGGATCGAATGGGGTGGATGCGGCATGGTCAATCCAAACGTTTTGGAAACTGCCGGTATAGATTCTACGAAATATTCTGGTTTTGCTTTCGGCATGGGACTTGAACGAACCTTGATGTTTCGATACGGAATTACTGACATGCATGATCTTGTTGAAGCTGATATTAGATTTACATCAAGATTTGGTTTGGGGATTTTATGAAATTACCAATATCTTGGATAAACGAATTTGTTAAATTTCCTAAGACAACAAAAACAGAAGTTATTGTCGATAATTTAGTTAAGTTAGGTTATGAAGTTGAAGGTATTGAAATATTTGGTGATGTTCAAGGACCATTGGTTGTCGGTAAAGTTGAAAAGATTGAAATCTTAACTGAATTCAAAAAACCCAT